>CAIMTR010000144.1 GCA_903844415.1 uncultured Gammaproteobacteria bacterium | reverse complement strand
GTGGACAGCATGAAATCGATCCCAGCAAGTTAAGCCCAATATTTAGCATGGTTTGATTAGTGTAAAAAGAAGGTCTTCACCTGTTTCGGGTAGCAGCAAATTTAGCAAGCTATCTGTGTTTCTGTTTGCGTTTATCCTGCACTTTACTATACCGATTTCGCCCAAAGTGGAATTTTCTCTTACGGCGGTGTAAAAGATTCTTTAAAGCTCCCACTTTTTAGTTGATTGAGGGTTTCCCTACTAAATAACGATTCCTGCATGCCCCCTTTTTTATATGTTTATTAAGGATATTTATCAATAATTCAACGACCTGATTCTGCCGCGTTGCAATGAGTTATTTGCTCCGAACAAAATTACTTGATTTCGGTCATGTTAAAAGCGAGTAGCCTCGAACAGTCGCCGAGTTAAAATGTAGTACTAAAGTTACAGTTACATCAGGCGTAATTAATGATAAAAATTCTTCTAACACGAAAGTGGCCAGAATCTGTCGTTCAGTCATTACAGTCTAGGTATACAGTCACTTGTCACAATGCGCCGCTTTCTAAAATAGAGTGGCAAGACGCCTTGCAATCCTTTGATGCCATTTGCCCCTGCGTAACTGATCAAGTCACCGCCGATTTGTTTGCCGGGATAAAAATAAAAACGCGAATATTGGCAAATTATGGTGTTGGATATAATCATATTGATCTGGTTGCAACTAAAGCTCATGGCCTATCCGTAACAAATACGCCAGATGTGTTGACTGATGCAACCGCAGATCTAGCTATGACATTGCTATTGATGCTTGGTCGAAGGGCAGGGGAGGGAGAAAGGCAAGTGCGTTCCGGGTTGTGGTCAGGTTGGTATCCAACTCACATGATGGGAACAATGATTACAGGTGCTAGTCTGGGTATCATTGGGATGGGGCGTATTGGGCAGGCAATGGCAAGCAAAGCCCATTACGGATTTGGTATGAAAATTCTGTATCACAATAAAAGCCCAATAAAAAATGGAGCGGTTGTAGACATGAGCGCGGAATACTGTGCTGATTTGGCAAATTTATTGGGCCGTGCTGATTTTGTTTCAATTCATTGTCCGGGTAATGCAAGCACGCGGCATTTGATAAATGCACAGAGGCTGGCGCAAATGCAGCCCCATGCTTTTCTTATCAACACATCTCGGGGTGATGTAGTTGATGAGGTTGCATTAATTCAGGCATTACAGACCGGACACATTGCTGGCGCGGGACTTGATGTGTTCGAGCACGAGCCTGCGGTCCCCGCAGCACTCAAACAACTAGAAAGTGTTGTGCTCTTGCCACATCTGGGAAGTGCTACCCTTCAATCCAGAGAGGCTATGGGTATGAGGGTTATGCAAAACCTAGAAGCATTTTTCTCAGGCAAAAAATTGCCCGATTTAGTTCTTTAAATGTGTATCGTGCGTCTTGGGTAATACCGTGAGCACCAGCATAGGCAGTTGTTGTGGGTCCAATCTTTGGAGCATGAAGCCAAGTTTGCAGGCAAGATTTTAGGTCAACTCAGTTCTCTGGATGCACAGGCATATCCTGTTTTGGGTGTTCCCATGAAACCAGAGCTAGTGTGAGATTTGGACTTTAAACAATATATACAACATTAGTAAACTTAAAGGCATTTATGGATATAGCTTCCTATATTGATTCCACCCCGATCAGTCGTCTGCAATATCTCGTCATTGTATTGTGTGGTCTGGTTGTGCTGTTCGATGGTCTTGATACTCAGGTGATTGGCTATCTGGGTCCAGCCCTCAGTGCAGAATGGAATATTCCACGCGCTCAGCTAGGTCCAGTTTTTTCGGCTTCCCAGGTAGGACTAGTGGTTGGCCTATTGGTTATTGGTCTTCTCTCCGACCGCATTGGCCGTCGCATAAGTATCATCGTTTCAGTAGCCCTGTTCGCATTTTTTACCCTGCTCACCGCTTTTGCGCAGGGTATTAACGACTTGATGATTTATCGATTATTAGCAGGTATTGGCTTGGGTGGCGCGATGCCAAATGCTTTGGCCCTTACCGGTGAGTATTGTCCGAAACGTTTACGTGCCACTCTGGTCATTATCATGTTCTGTGGGTTTTCCCTTGGGTCCATTCTGGGCGGAGTAATAGCAGCGACCATGCTTGATACTTTCGGTTGGCGCGCAGTATTTTTGGTTGGAGCAATTTTACCAATGTTGCTGTTGCCGGTGTTGCTTATGAAATTGCCTGAGTCTTTGCAGTTTTTAATGCTGGATCATCCCCAAAAAGCTGAGCGTATAAACAAGGCTAAACTTATTCTCAATAGTATAAATGATGAGTTGGCAGCTAAAGTTTCTCTGCAAGTTTTGACGCAGCCTAGCGCAAAAGTCCCTATAACTGACCTTTTTACCCAAAACCGAACCAAAGGCACCATCATGCTATGGCTGGTTTTTTTCATGAATCTGATGGTGTTTTATTTTCTGCAAAGCTGGTTACCAACTTTGTTTACTGATTCCGGACTCAGTCAACAGAGTGCAGTTTTGATGTCTACATTGATTTCTGTTGGCGGAATTGTGGCGGGAATTCTTTCTGGCCCTCTCATGGATCGATACAACGCTTACAAAGTATTGGCAATACTTTATCTGGGAGGCACTGTGTTCGTAGCCGGCATCGGCCTTGCCGCTCCCGCTATGTTGGCCATCATTACATTTGGTGCTGGTTTCTGCGTCAGTGGTGCACAAAAAAGTGTAAATGCACTCGCTGTGATTTTTTACCCGACTCACGTACGTTCCACCGGTGTTGGCTGGGCATTAGGTATTGGTCGTTTTGGTTCCATCCTTGGCCCGGTTTTGGCAGGCTGGTTGTTGAGTTGGGGGTGGACTACAGCCAGTTTGTTGCAGTTGGCTGCTATTCCGATGCTGTTAGCAGCCGTACTGATTTATATGATGGGTGTCACTTACGGTGGTAGTTCTGAAGGTGGCAGGTTATGACAACAGATAACAACAAGAATATATGGCCTAATGTTGATACCACACGTATTCCCTATCGATTAATTCACGATGATGATATTTATCGGCAGGAACAGGCGCGAATTTTCCAGGGTCCGGCCTGGCACTACTTGTGTTTGTCTGTCGAAGTGCCCGAGGCGGGGTGTTTCATTACTTCGTTTATTGGTGAAACTCCCATCATTGTCAGTTGCGATGACAAGGGCGAACTACACGGCTTGATTAATCGCTGCAAACACAAAGGTGCATTAGTCGCAGTGGAGAGTAGTGGTCGAGCGAGTACCTTACGCTGTCTCTATCACGGTTGGAGTTATCACCTCAACGGTGACTTGAGGATGGTGCCGTTTGAAAAAGGCATTGAGGGTAAAGGCGGTATGCCGCCAGGGTTCAACAAGGCAGAACATGGATTAACACGCATTCAAATACAATCTTATGCGGGCGTAGTGTTTGGCACCCTGGGCACTGATGTTGAAAATCTGGAGACTTACCTCGGGCCCGACATGCGTGCGCAATTCAATCGGGTGTTTCACAAGCCAGTAGTTGTGCTTGGTTACTATCATCAAGTTATGCACAGTAACTGGAAGCTGTACATGGAAAATGCGCGGGATGCCTACCACGCTACCATCCTTCACGCCTTTTATGCCTCATTCAAACTCAATCGTCTTACGATGGGTGGTGGACTCGTGGTGAATCACTCAGGATGGAACACGATGAATTATTCCATTGGCGCCAGTGTTCAAGACGGATATTACGACACCAATGAATTACGTTCAGTCATGGCAGATGTCGGACTAGCAGATCCCACATTGTTAAATCATAGGCTAGAATTTTCCGACGGTATCACGATAGCCATTCAGTCCATTTTTCCGACTTGTGTGCATCAGCAGATATACAACACGCTTGCCATGCGGCAGGTGGTTCCGTTAGGGCTAAACAAGACTGAATTGCATTGGACATTTTTTGGGTATGCAGACGATGATCCCCAATTACGTCAGTTACGACTGCAACAAGCCAACCTGATTGGACCTGCAGGTTATGTCTCTATGGAAGATGGTGTGATTGGAGACTATGTACAAAGGGGAACAGCCGGTGAGGGCGTGAACAAGTCGGCCATGTTGCAGATGGGTGGCAGCAGTGTCGAGTCAGTAACCGACAGTCGGGCAAATGAAACTACTGTGCGTGGATTCTGGCAGGGTTATCGCACTTTGATGGGGCAGTAAAACGATGGGAGCTTG
>CAIMTR010000143.1 GCA_903844415.1 uncultured Gammaproteobacteria bacterium | reverse complement strand
GGGCGCGGCATTACCAACTTCTAGCGCAGCATGAGCCGATAACACAAACAAACTAGATACTAATGTAGTCAGTAATAATTTTTTCATATGAAGAGTTCCTTGGTGTTAAAGTTAACAGGTGTGAAGGGAGAATTTGAATACTAAAACGGACAAATAATAGAGCCTAACACTTACATGAGCAATGATCAGGACAGCTAAAACAACACAAAGATGCTATTAAAGGTCAGACATTTCATTGTTTGACTTAAGTTTAGCTTCAAAATAAGCTGATGAGATCTTCGTTGTAGGTAATAGCCATGCAAAAACCCTTAATAGGTCTGTTAATTTTAGTATTGTTCATAGTCCAGTCTTGTAGCGAGGCTACATCACCAATTACTCAAACAACACCGGTTTTGGAGTCAAATGCTGCTAGTGCAACGCCAAACACTACTATAACCCCTCCACAAATCACTATTAGCAATGTCGCTACAGCTACAGCTGTTGTTAGCTCCACTTTTCAAGATCTACTAGGTAATCCGCTTGAACTCAGCGCTTATGCCGGCAAAAAAGTTTTCGTTAATTACTGGGCTACGTGGTGTGCGCCTTGTATACGCGAAATACCAGCGATAACCAAAGCTGCTGCAATTCTGGAACCTGAAAATTATGTCTTCTTACTAGCTTCGGACGAAACGCTGGAGAAAATAAATGATTTTTTGCTCGACCGTGACTTCAGCGGGAATTTCATCAAGCTGACGACCTATGTCGGCACGCAAGGCATCAACGTAATGCCAAGTTCAGTACTTTATGATGAAAAGGGTGAAGTAATTAACAGATGGACTGGTGCATTCGAATGGGACAGCCCGGAAATGCTGGCAGAATTACGACAAGTGCCTTAGTTTTTTTACACTCCTTTTTATCCTTAGTATTCAGTTATGTAGTTACACAATCTTTACTGTTAACACACCCAATCCAGCAATCTTCAACTCCAACTGATCACCGGCCAGCACTGGCCCAACACCAGCCGGAGTTCCAGTGAAAATCAGATCTCCCGCCTGTAAGGTGAACAGCTTGGAAAGTTCACTGATCATACGTGGGCCATCCCAGATCAAATCGCTGATATCCGAATCCTGTTTTAATTGACCATTGACCCATAGTTTGATGCTACCGCTAGTGATATGCCCGACTAGTGAATGCGGGTATATGGTAGAAATTGGAGCGGAATGATCGAAAGCCTTACCGGTATCCCAGGGTTGACCATTTCGACCCGCCTGCGTTTGTAAATCACGGCGAGTCATGTCAAGTCCCATTGCATAACCAAACACATGCTCCAGCGCGTTCTGTTCAGAAATGTTACTGCCTCCTTTCCCCAATGCGATGACCAATTCACCTTCGTAATGCAGATTACTCGTTGCAGATGGATAAGGCATCACGCCATTGGTTACTATGGCATCGGCCGGCTTCAGAAAAAAACAAGGTATTTCTGTAGTCGGGTCAGAACCCATTTCGCGTGCATGGGCAGCATAGTTTTTGCCAACACAATAAATACGATGTACGGGAAACACAGCCTGGCTGGAGTGAATAGGAATTATGGACAGAACTTGTGGTGGAAAAATATAAGACATAACTAAGATTTGATAAGTTGAATGTAGGCTCGTTATGCTACCAAAGACGCCTAAAATTCGCCTGCCAAATTGCAGATTTAGATGGCAGAATAGCAGCTAATTTCACTACTATCTAAAATTGTAGAAACCCTATTTATGTGAGTTTCCTCTCATCAGAATAGTTTTTATTACATCTACTTGATAACAAGAGTGTGCCAATTATGCAGACACCATATTTAAAAAACCTCTTGCAAAAGCTCACCGCAATGGGGCTTGAAACGTTGGAGCTACTTAAATTCCACCAACGCCAGAGTTTTTCTCAGATCACCACCAAGTTGTGTCAGACCATACTTCAACTCAAGGGTGAAGCTTCTTCCAGTGCTATCGCTGAAGAAATACTGCGCCATTTCCAAAGTGCATCTGATGATGATAAGAAGAGATTTTTCCAATACTTGTATGCAAACTTAGGAGCCGACACAAAAAGGGTGGCTAAGGCCATTACCCACTATCAGGCCACCGGCACCCAAGAAGCATTACAAGCACTAGCAATAGCCGGCGAACCACAAAGACTGGAATTGTTTCGTACTCTCAATACCGCACCACAAGGCACGATAGCCTTGATTTCCATGCGTGAAGATCTATACAAACTGATGAGTAAAGAAAATGAATTCAATCTCCTTGATCAGGAATTACTCAGTTTGTTTCGTACCTGGTTTAACAGAGGTTTTTTGGAGTTACGTAGAATCGATTGGCAAACTCCTGCCATTATTCTGGAAAAATTAATTCAGTACGAATCCGTACACGCAATAAAAGGATGGACAGACTTACGCCGCAGGCTGGAACGTGATCGCTGCTGTTATGGTTTTTTTCACCCTGCTATTCCTGATGTGCCACTGATCTTTGTGGAGGCAGCCCTAAACAACACGATAAGCAACAATATCGCAGCATTACTGCTCCAAACAACACCAACCGATCTACCAATCAAAGTAGATACTGCAGTATTTTATTCGATCAATAATTGTTTGCTGGGGTTACGCGGCGTGTCGTTCGGGAATTTTTTGATTAAAAAAGTAGTGGAACATCTCACTATTGTTCAACCTGAAATCAGAAATTTCGTCACACTTTCCCCGGTGCCAGGTTTTATGTATTGGCTACGTTCTTTTAACAACCTCAAGACTTTGCTCAGTGTTGATGAAGCCGATGCAGTCACTAAGTTGTTAGCTAGTAATACCATATCTAAAGAATTACGTAGCAACCTACTGATGGAAAAAATATTGACACGTTTATGCGCTTATTATCTGGTACTGGTAAAAAATCAGGATAAACCTGCTGATGCCGTAGCCCGCTTTCACTTAGGCAACGGCGCACGCTTGGAACGAATCAACTGGATGGCGGACAGTTCGGACAACGGCATTAATCAAGCAGCCGGGATGATGGTCAATTATGTCTACGACAAGAATACTCTGGCGCTCAATCATGAAGCCTACGAACATCAGCACAAAGTGGCGTATTCAACAGATGTACAAAAATATTTACCCAAAAAAGATCAGCAAAAATTTATTGCCCCACATTTAGCACTTAAGAATACAACCAAATAATAAATCGAATTAGTCGCGCGGACTTATATTTAAATCTATTTC
>CAIMTR010000142.1 GCA_903844415.1 uncultured Gammaproteobacteria bacterium | reverse complement strand
TTTTTAAAAAATCTTCATACACTTGTTCTGGGCTTTGCCCAGCACTCAACATTACCGGCGTCAATGCTGCTATTCGGTCTGTATAAGTTGCAAGACCACCCGGATCTGCATCACGCCCCAGTACATTGCGGTACATGTCAGAAACTTGCGTTTGTATAGGAGCCTTTGAAAGAGCCTTTTCTGTAGCATCACCAGCAACGCCCTGCCAAGCCTCTACCTCCCAAGGTACTGCTGCGCGACCCCAGACGGCTTGATAGGCTTTTTGCACCATGTCATCACTGACCGTTGGTGATGTGTAATCTACTGTTGCCTGATATTGAGAGTTTGGGTTAGCTCGTTGTGCTGCTGTTAACGGAGAGTTTTGCAGCGACGATACAAGCGTTTGATAGTCTAGCCCCCCTATACCACCACCGCCAGCCATGCCACCATCAGTTACTCCGCCCGTAGCGTAAGAACTTTGTAAACCTCCGCCCGCTGATTTTGGAATATAGGGCACTCTACTTTCAAATGTAGTATCGCCAAAGTCTTGAGTGCGTACAGGCGCAAGTGGTTTAACTGATTGTGTTTTGGGATCAAAGTAATATTGACGAATGTATCCGGTGGGCGTGCTTGATGAAGGCACGTTGTTTAAATTTTTATTTTTTTCGCTAGCCATACTTGCAAGTAGGGGCCCAGCAGCCGCTGAACCAAATTTAAACAAATCTTTAGCCCCAAGAGAGCCTATACCTCTTGCACCGGCTTTAATTGTATCGCCTATAGACATTTGTCTTGCGGCTACTTCTCGTGCTGCTAATCTATTTATTTCTGCCGCGCTTTGGTTTTCAATTTCTGAAGCAGGCAATTTTTCTGCAACTTCTTTTGCTAACGTAGAGTTGGCACTATCAACACCCCCCATGGCAGCTTGACCTAATCCAGTTAGGCCATAAGCGGTAAGACCAGTTTGTAAGCCTTTTTGCAAACTACCTGTCATAGCAAAAGATGTTCCACCTGCGGCAATACCAGCACCAGCGGCTTCAGAAATACCAAATGTTCCAGCAACTTCTGGACCCAAATAATAGGCGGCGACATAAGGCGCAGTTTTTTCCGCGACTTTTTTAAGTTCTTCAAAAAATTTTGCTTCAACTAGGCCAGTATGCGGGTTAACAGTAAGTGACCCACCTTTTGATTTGGCAAGTTGCTGCAGACTGTGTACTTCACGCGGAGACATATGAACAAGCGTACTATCTCCGCCGCGACCGTGGGCGGCTAAATATTGTGCAGCGTGTCTTAGGCTCATAGTTGCCTCTTTATGTGGGGGTTGATCGAGTTTATCATGGGGGGAAGTTTTTAGCCAACTTTCCAGTTAGTTCCATTGGAGAACACGGGCACGGTGTTTGACCCACTACCAACAACTGTTGCATTAAATGTGGTGGTATTGGAGTCTGATACAAATGTTCTTTGCCCTGCTGTAGTCGCACTGGGTAAATCTGCCACTTTATACACCGTAGTAGAAAGGGTGAATGAAGTAGTTAAAGAATTTAGCGTGCCGTTTAATTGGTTAAAATATAAACGCAAAATATTAGCAAATTGATCTTGAAACCTACGCTCGTACTCTTCTGGTCCAATTGGTAAGTTGGGAACTGCTGGGTTAATAATTGGGTTTGTAGCCATTAGCGTCTGCCGTCAGGACGGATGTCAATTCGTGGTGCGCCAAGCTGCCAAGTCGTACTTAACTGGTTAGAAGAAGCTTTAAAAATCATTTGCCGACCACGTATACGGGTGTAAATCTGACCTGTAAACTTCTCAGTAATTGTGTAAGACGTACCTTGTTGAACCCCTGCACTAGCGGTACTAGTGACATCTGATCCCGAGTTGGTTAGTCCATACAAAGTCATAGTTAATTGAGGTTGAGTTCCACTTGGATCGGTAGTTGAACCAGTAAACGTCAAGTCGGGCAGTACACGCCAGACAAAACCAAAGTTGTGCCCATCTCCAATATCAAACTCAGAAGAAGAGATATACGCAGATATAGCTGTTTCAGTACCTGACTCATTGTCGTTTAAACCGTACTCTTGATTAACAAGGTTGTAACTGTATGTGGCAGCAACGGGGTAGTTTCTTAGGCCAGTATCTATCCATGCGGTTCGTGCCATCGTGCCGTAGTACCAGACTTTTTCAACATAGTTGTATATCACATACTTATCAATAGAGTTACTGCCGGAAGATGGATAGAACCACCACACTTCATTAAAACCTTCGCTAGTGCTACAGAAAATCTGGTCACGTTGCTGCAAGTTAATGTTGCTAAAGATGTACTTACGTAGGTCGCAACTCAAAGTCTGCACACGACCGTCATAGGCGTAGAACTTATCCACACCCATCCAATATATTACGCCAGACGCAATAACGGCGGCGTTCTGCCCCATGATGGAGAGGTTGTCGCCAAGTAACTGAGACTGCCAAACATAGGGAGGGCCAAGGTATTGCAGTGAATACACGCTGGAGTCGGTATACACCACAATTTCTTGGCGGGTCTGCACTGCGGTAAT
>CAIMTR010000141.1 GCA_903844415.1 uncultured Gammaproteobacteria bacterium | reverse complement strand
GCCAGTGATGAAAACTTACCTGCCGTAGGCCAGAAAATAGAAACTTTATTGCACCATCTCGATCGTGAGGTTTTTTCAACCTATACAGCAGACTCTGAACTTTCGCAGTTAAATGCCAGCCCGAACGGGTCAAGTGTGGTTGTTTCAGTCGAGCTGATGACTGTTTTATTGCTAGCAAAAAATCTACATGAACTTACCACCGGTGTATTTGATATTACGATTGGCTCTTTGGTGAACCTGTGGGGTTTTGGTCCAACGTCAGTAACAGGCTTGCCTGCTAGCTCTGAAATTCAATTTGCCAAAGCGCAGTTGGGCATGGCTGACCTGATTTTGGACGAGGGTAAATCAACCGTATTTAAAAATAAAATGCTGACTCTGGATCTGTCTGCTATCGCTAAAGGTTATGCAACTGATGAGGTTGCCGAAGCACTAATTACTGCCGGATTTTATTCTTTCTTGGTTGAAATTGGCGGTGAAATTCGTGTTCAGGGTTTGCGACCAGATCACACTGCTTGGGTCATTGCCATAGAAACTCCGCTGGATGACCAACGCATTCCTTACGCAGCTTTAGTTAACTTAGGAGAACCTATAGGCATTGCCGGGTCAGGAGATTATCGAAATTTTCGTGAGATTAAAGGTAAACGTTATTCGCATGAAATCGATCCTCGGACAGGTTATCCAATAGACAATAATTTGGCAGCGGTAACTGTAATCAGTGCTAATGCAGCAACTGCAGATGCATGGGCAACTGCACTGATGGTACTTGGGGCAGAACAAGGCAAAGCATTGGCAGAGAGTGAGAATGTTGCTGCCTATTTTATTACACGAGACAATTTTCCAGTGGCCCAAGTAAAAACGGAGCAAGCCGCCTTGCATCACACTTATACATCTGCTTTTGAATTATATCTTTACCCGATTTCAGGAATTTAAGTATGGCAAAAAAAAGTTTTGATTTAATCGTGATAGGCAGTGGCCCTGCTGGGGAATCAGCCGCAATGAATGCAGTAAAAGCCGGTAAAAAAGTGGCTATGATCTGCGACAAGCCACGGCCAGGAGGCAATTGTACTTACCTGGGCACCATACCATCCAAGGCCCTGCGGCATGGTGTTAAGCAGGTAATGCAGTTTAATACCAATCCCATATTCAGAGAATTTGGCGATGTTCGCAAAGTTACTTTTCAACAGTTGATGAGCCATGCCAGGCGAGTAGTGGAAGACCAGAGCGCACTGCGTACTAATTTTTATCAGCGTAACCAAGTACCAATTTTTGAAGGTGTTGCCAGTTTTGTGGATAAAAATTGCATCACCGTAACCCTTGGTACTGAAATTACTAAACTTAAGGCAGACTATTTTGTGATTGCTACTGGGTCTAGGCCTTATCGACCTGCCAATGTTGATTTTCAACACCAATTGGTTTTTGACAGCGACACCATTTTGAATCTAAAAAAATCACCTCGTAAAGTTACCATCATTGGGGCGGGCGTAATCGGCTGCGAGTACGCTTCCATTTTTGGTGGATTGGGTTGTAAGGTTGAATTGCTTAACCCAGCTACTTCTTTGTTGTCGTTTCTGGATACAGAAATTTCTGAAGCACTGAGTTATCACCTCCGTAACGTGAGTGTACGTTGTCGCCATCTAGAACATTTCAAGCAGATGGAGTACCACGACGACCATATCATTACTTTTTTGGACTCGGGCAAGAAAATAAAAAGTGACATCGTTTTGTGGGCTAATGGTCGTACCGGCAATACCGATAAACTTAATCTTGACGCTGTGGGCTTACAAGCCACTTCTAGAGGACAGTTGGTGGTTAATAACCGTTATCAAACCACGGTAGAAAATATTTATGCATGTGGTGATGTGATAGGTTCGCCGGCTCTGGCATCAGCTGCATACGATCAGGGCAGAGCAGCAAGTAATGCCATTGTTAACCCGGAAGAGTTCCGCCCATTAAATGAAATCCCGAGCGGTATCTATACTATTCCAGAAATCAGCACTATCGGTATGAATGAATTACAACTGACTGAAAAGAAGATTCCTTATGAAGTAGGGAAGGCGTTTTTTCGTAACATTGCCCGTGCCCAGATCACTGGAGATGAGGTTGGCATGCTCAAGCTTATCTTTCATTTCGATACTTTAGAAATTCTCGGTATTCATTGTTTTGGTGACCAAGCTTCCGAAATTGTCCATATTGGTCAGGCCATCATGAATCAAAAAGATGGTGGTAATACCCTGCGTTACTTTTTGAACACCACCTTTAACTATCCTACGATGGCAGAGGCTTATAAAGTAGCAGCATTGGATGGGATCAACCGGGTGTTTTAGGGGTTGACCAAAAGCCACGAACTTATTTTTGTATTTGTAAGCTTTTGACTAACAAACAAAATTGTGGCTGCCAGATAGGGTGTCCTTTGATGAATTTCAGGCTTGAAGTGCGCCGCTCAAATGTGTAAATTGCCAACCCGTTTAGAGCAGTAAATTTTCGAACATCTAGACGCTTAATATTGGGGCGAGATCGACTGGATTTTTTCCTTTCAACCCCTCCCAATACCTGCCAGAAATGTATCTTCTTGGTGTGTGCTTATGCAGATACTTGTGCATGATTAAGAAGGTCGTTGG
>CAIMTR010000140.1 GCA_903844415.1 uncultured Gammaproteobacteria bacterium | reverse complement strand
CTGCCAAGGGCTGCTTCAATTTCCACGATGTCTACCAAATAACCATGTTTATCCAGTTGGTGGCTTTGTATGCTCACTTCTGCCACATAGTGATGTGCATGCGGGAAATTTTCATTACCCCAATCGCCACCGATTAAAAAATGATTAGCGATAAAATCACGAGTAACAGCTACGGTATACATGGTTAAGCCCTTTAAATTTAGGAATCGGTATACACAAAAACTGCTTGCACAATGTCGTCAGGAGTCTGCTGCAATTGTTGGTATAGTGTAGGTGCTGCTGTCAGGGGGAATTGATGGGTAATCAAGGCTTGTGGTCCGACCCGACGAATCATTTCCCAGCTTAATTCGAAACGGCGCGATTTATCCCAACGGCCACCTAGTTCAGGGGCAATAGTACTGACTTGACTGGTTATGATTTTAAGTCGGTTTCGGTGCGCCTCTCCACCCAAATCTACAGTAGATGATTTGTTGCCGTACCAACTACCAATCACAATCCGGCTGTTGTAGCCGCTGAGTTCGATAGCAAGATTTAATGCTGCTGGTGCACCGCTAACCTCATAGATAAGGTCGGCACCCTTCTTGCCGTTGGAAGTTTCATCCCGGTCAAACAAACGTTTTTTCAGTGCCGCCAGCGATGTTTCTGTAGCAGGATCGTAAACGTGTTCCACGCCCATTTGTTTAGCACGCCCGCGTCTCGTAACTAGGCCATCAACGGCAAGCAAATCGGCGAGCGGATGTTGCGCTAACAAACTCGACAACAATAAACCTACTACGCCTTGCCCAAGTACCACTACACGCTCACCCAAAGCGGGATTGCCGTCTTGTACTAGATTGACAGCAGTTTCCATATTGGCAAGAAAAACAGCGGCTTCTGGTTCGATATCACTAGGCAAATGAATGACATTTGTTGCAGCAGCAATAAAATGGCTGGCATGTGGTTGAAATGAGAATACCAGTTTGCCTATCCAACTTGCTGCAAGTCCCTCCCCCGCTTGTATCACCTGACCGACACAGGCATAACCATACTGCAAGGGATAAGTACTAGCATGTTGCAACGAATCCAGACTTGGATCCAGTTGCATGACTGCAGGAATCTGTCCTCGATATACCAGCAATTCAGTGCCGGTACTAACCGCAGAATAATATGATTTGATCAATAACTCGCCAGCAGCAGGAGCTGGAAGTACTTGTTCGCGGATTTCTACTTGTGAGGGAGCAGTAAACCACAACTGCTGTGCTTTGATATTGGAAGTAGAAGTCATGTTGCTGATTCACTTTCACTGTAGTGCAAATTTCCCCACATGATTAGGTCATCGTCCAAATGTTCAGTATATAGAGGGGCTATGCGTGGCAGTTGTTGCTTGGTCATCAAGCCTAAGTCGGTAATGGCCTTGTATCCGCCCACCAAAGTTGGTGCTATCGTCAACACAATAACATCCACTAATTTGGCTTTTAAAAAAGCAGAAATCACATTAGCTCCACCTTCCACCAGCAAACTATTGATGCCCCTGTTGCGAAGTAAAAGCATTGCTGTTGTCAAATCGACACGTTTTGCCCCATCTGCGGGTACGGTAATAATTTCAAGCCCAGCGCTGGGTTCAACGTGTTTGCCTTTTGTAGTCAGCACCCAACATTTCTTATCAATCAGGGTACATAAGCGAGCAGATGACGGCATTCGCAATTTGCTATCGAGAATAATTGGTTGTGGGCTAGGACCAGGACACTGCCGAACATTCAAGAGCGGATCATCGGCAAGAACAGTGCCTATGCCTACCAAAATACCGTCATGTAAACTGCGTAAGTGGTGAGTAAGTCGTGTAGATTTTTCGCCACTTAACGACAGGGTAGTACCAGTTTTAGTGGTGATGCTACCGTCCCAGCTTTGCGCATAACTAAGAGTAACAAAGGGACGATTGGAATCTTTGAATTTTTTTTTGTGCGCGCTTAACCAGTGCTCAATTTGAAGAGTGAGGTTCATGCTTTTTTTTGGTTATAGTAGTGGGGATAGATTTAAACGGTAACAGGTGATCCATACGTTTGGCTTTGGTATGCAGGTAATTTTCATTTTCTGAATTCACCGCAATGTTCTGAATCACCCGCGAGGTTACTTTAATACCTTCAGCTTCCAGTGCACTTATTTTTGAAGGATTGTTGGTGATCAAACGCACCGCTTTGACTTTAAGATCTTCCAAAATACGCGCTGCCAGCGAATAATCCATTTCATCGGCTTCATGTCCCAGCATCAAGTTGGCATCAACCGTGTCATAGCCTTGATCTTGTAAGTTGTATGCCCGTAATTTTTGCAACAGACCTATGCCTCGGCCTTCCTGTCGCAGATAGATCACAACGCCTAGTCCTTCACTAGCCACCAATGCCAAAGCACGATTTAATTGTTCTCCACAATCACAGCGAAGCGAACCAAGCACATCCCCAGTAAAACATTCGGAATGTACACGCACTAGCACATCTTCGGCATCTGCAAGATTGCCCATGTAAAAAGCCAGATGTTCTTTTTTATCCTGGGTATTGGTGTAATAGCACAGCTGAAAATCTCCATATTCTGTGGGAATACGAGCACTTGCCATGCGGCTAACAGTAGATTTTGACATACGGGAAAGGCTAAGGTCCGAGTGTTGATTAAACTCAATAAGTTCTTAATAACTAGCGGGTACAATTATCGCATATTCTTTACAATGCGGGCGATTCAAAGCTGTTACCTCTTAAAATATATAGGGTAATCTTCAGTTGAATTCTAAGAAGTAATCTTGATTAGTCTGAAAATTTAGCTTCGATGAGCAGACAGTTGTAATAAATATAGCGAGCTTTCCTACATTATTGTTATTGTTAAACCTTCTACAGGGTTGCACAAATGTTTTTAATGCTGTGGCCTAATCCATGAAAACGGATTTGTATTTTGCCATTCCTGGCGATATCAACACTATGACTGGTGGCTATGCCTATGCACGCCGCCTCATCACCGAACTTAGTGAACTCGGGCTTTTAGTAAAACATCTTGCATTATCAGGAACCTATCCGACACCAGATAACATTGCACTGGGTTACGCCGATAAACATTTTGCAGCTTTCCCGGACGGAGCAATAGTACTGGCAGATGGTCTGGCCTTTGGAGTGTTAGACGCGATTGCCCAACTGCACAGTGATCGTCTGAAAATTATTG
>CAIMTR010000139.1 GCA_903844415.1 uncultured Gammaproteobacteria bacterium | reverse complement strand
GCCGCCTTCCAAAAAACAAATTATGGTGCAATGCCAGCTTTGTCAGGTACACCTGCCTGATACTGACGCTGTTCTGTATGACTCACGCTGGTTCTGCGATAGGGCCCATCTGCAGATCTATCTTCAAAAAAAATCAAAAAACTAATTTTCTTTCAATAGAGCTTGATCATAGAGATTGATCAATGACCGGTCTCTATGCCAGTTACGACACCTCGCTCGATGTTGAAAATGACAACGAGCAACAAAATAAATAAATTATTACTATCTCAAACTTATACCGCTTGGTTAGGTAAGGTTTTTTTCAATCTGTACAAGGCGGCATGTTAATTTTTTGACGAGATTGCTGATTTATCTTTGCATATGCAGTTAAAGTTATTACGAGCCATTCAGGAGAAATCTATTTGCCCTGTCGGTTCACAAACAGAAACTCCAGTTGATATCCGTTTGTTAAGTGCAACCCATAAAAATCTGGAGGATGCCGTTGCAACTGCAAGGACGCGCTAAGACCATTATTGCCACATCAATGTTATTGAGTCACAGGTTCCACCACTGCATGGCCATAAAGATAACCGGCTATTACTAGTAAATTCAGATTTAAAAACATACCCATCTCGCATAATCACAGCTGTATAACTTAACCAAGCTGCATTTTTAGCGTTACAAGAATATTTCTATCCTAGCAATGTCCACGCACTTGAAAACATACTGCATCGAGCCAATGCGCCTGCAGATAATGCCCATATTGATACTAGTGACTTATTGGAATTGTCCCAACCCAAGCAAGGACATCCTCTAATAGTTATATCGATTGCACCAGCTAGTAATTCCGACTTAGACGCACAAGATAAGATTTTATTGAAACTGCATCTGGAAAATATTGAACGCTTAACAATCTAGACAGCACTGGAAGAAAACCGGTGGAACCGAACAGCTGCAGCACAAAATCTGGGGATGAGCTTTCGTTCTTTTCCTTATCGTCTGAAAAACCGGGCCTAGAGTAATCATCCTTTAGCACAGGTTAACTTGACACATTCAAGATTCAACACTTTACTAAGCTATCTTCTCGCACAGCCCATATCATACGGAGGTGATGTGTGAATTCTTTCCGAGGTTTTTCTCTACTCGAATTACTGATCACACTGGCAATTATTGCCATAGTTGTCTGTTTCGCAATTCCTGACCTAAGTGGCGCGCTTCAATCAAATGCAGGCGAAATAGAAGTAAATAACCTAGCAAGGTCAATGCATTATGCTCGTTCTGCCGCTATTTCTAGTGGTCGAATGGTGACCGTGTGTCGCAGTAAAAACGGAGACACTTGTGGTGGAGAATGGCAACAGGGCATATTGGTGTTTACCGATACTAATGCTGATCATGTATTTAATGCTGAAGATCAGACATTACGATACATACAGACAATAGATCCTGTTGGTACGCTCTCAATGAGCTCTTTCCCCAATCGGCAATATCTGCAATTCACCCCTATGGGATCTACTAATCAACAATCAGGAAACTTTACCTGGTGCCCTCCAGGAAATGACAAAGAACTTGCACGACAATTAATTTTTACCCACACCGGCAGAACAAGATTCGCTCGGGATGGAGATGGTGACGGGGTTCGTGAAGGTGCAAACGGCAATGCATTAAATTGTGATTAATATATTATTTAATGCTTAGAAAAATATAGTGCAAAAGGACAAAAGCAGCGGAGAATTCGCAAATAGTTAAGCAACAAACTTTTAAGAATAGCTAGTCACAATTTTTAG
>CAIMTR010000138.1 GCA_903844415.1 uncultured Gammaproteobacteria bacterium | reverse complement strand
TTCAATTCTACCTTTCTTAATTGCCTCTACAGTAGACTTTATATCTTTTGCAACAGTTCCCAATTTTGGATTAGGCATTAATCCTTTTGGCCCAAGAACTTTTCCTAACTTTCCAACTTTTGTTGGTTCAGAAGTTCCCACCATGGACGGTATAACTGCGAATAATAAGCTTTAAATATATGCGCATTTTCTGCAAATTGCGGGGAGTTGTATATAACTTCTGTAACTATTCGAGAATTTTGGGTGGTGTAAAAAAATAATCTTGCAACAGCCTCAAGACCAGCCAATGCATTTATTAAATTCAGCCCTTAACTCCCCTCAAAGGTTAATTGAAGCGCAGGATCAGTCTCCCACTCGCAGTAACGCGTCGTTCGGTGTCCGAGAAAACATGGCTGCGCTTTCCTCCACACAATCGTAGGCGTACATCGGTGTGTCTGCCGCCAAACGAATGAATTGCAAATGACCTTGGTAGGGTTGGGTGAGATAGGTGGGATCGGTCAGTGTGTAGTCGTAAATCAACTCAAGCCCATCCGCACTGAGGGTGAAGCGTTCGCTGACTTTCTTCTGCGTGCTGGACGGTATATCTGCACCACTGCCCAAAATCTGAGTAGCACTGCCCAGACCCCAGCGGGAAGGAGGGAAGTTCTCACTTTCGAGTATCACTGTTGCCCCTTCAACACGGCCCCGTATGACACCAAACAAGCCATCCGGGGATGTCATAAAAGCCTCATTGGTAAGAGGAATCCTGCGGTCGACTGCCCAGGGTTGATTGTGGATGACAATTTCATTGCCATATACTTCTATATCGAACAGATACGGTGCATTGAACAGGTCCGGAAAGTTCATTGGCTCGCAAGTATTGGCCGGCGATTGTTTTGGATCATAATCGTTCCAGGCAGCAAGACCGGCGGCATTTAGAGGTAATGGAGTTCCTTCTGCTCTGGCAAATCCGCCCGGTGCGCTCCAACGACCTGCCATTGACCCAATACCTTGGACAGAAGTGATGCTGTCTGCACTTGCCGGTTGCGGTCGCTCGGCGCTCGCGCGGCTATACCGTTTACCGTTGTTGTCGATGAAGTTAGAGGAATTAACAAAGCGAAAACCACTTTGGCGATTAGGCGCGGCAATAACTGTAATTGCTGCACCAGCCTTAAATGTTTCCGGCGTAATGCCCATCGCCCGTAATCCTGTTGCAGCAGAAGATTCAACCTCCCAACGTTGCACCGTAGCGTCCTGCAACACACCATCGACATAACTCTGGCCGTCGACAATAAGCGATGCATGCGGACTGCGTAATTTGAAATCGACGACGACTCCGCGAATCTCAATGCTACGACTGCTGTCGAAATGAGTGGTAACCGAATGGTGGGCAAACGTCGGTATTGCAAAAAAGGTGAAACAGCCGATGGTAGTTGTTACTAAAACTTTGTTCATTGCCAGGCCTCCGAAAGTTTTGGGTCGAAAGTTTTGGGTCAGAGTAAAAGCTATTTATACAGGTAATTTCAGTTAGGCAACATCAGGCTAACATTTTTCTGCACGAGTGGATAACAGTAGAGTTTTTCGGCGCAGCCTTGGTAGGTTACCAGCAAATCAATCGTGCCGTTTTCTGTAGGGTCGAATTGGCTGAGCGGTAAGCTCAACAGCAATTTGTCGAAGTAAACCTCAACATCACCAAAAAATTCATCAGACAAAGTGACGCCAACACTTAATGTCAAAGTAAGCGGCTGTGTATTTGCGGAGGTTTCCACTACCAGACTTTTTTTGTAAAGGTAATAACCCGGTGGCATGTTCCACATTAAGACGATATTGGTGTCGGCTTCGATCAGAGCGGTCAGGGCAAAGGCAGAATCTACCGGCAAAATTGCGGCAGAAACATCGGTATTGAGTATGTTTGTTTGAGTTAAAGCAGGGGCGGTGAACGGATTTTTGGTTGTGGGTTCCAGTTCTGCTGCCATCAGCAAGGATCTACAGGAGAGCAAACAAAACAAAATGGGGCAGAGAAAATATTTGCCGAAGGTAAACATAGGAGTAGCCTCAGTGCAGTTATTTTATCTGCACCCCGTTAACCTTCGTAACGCTCAAAAACCAGCGCCGCATTGGTACCGCCAAAACCAAAACTGTTGGACATCACGGCATTTAGTTTGGTGTTTATCATTTCCCTCACGATGGGTGCATCACCCAAGGCGGGATCGAGGTTGTCGATGTGGGCAGAGGCAGCTATAAAGTTGTGTTCTAGCATTAACAAACTGTAGATAGCTTCTTGAACACCAGCCGCACCTAAAGAGTGGCCGGTAAGAGATTTGGTGGAACTGATTGGTGGAATAGTGGCGCCAACAAATGCTGCGCGTACTGCTTCGAGTTCTTTGATATCGCCAACTGGGGTGCTAGTGCCGTGGGTATTGATGTAATCCACTTTACGAGTAGCGGTAGCCATGGCCATTTGCATGCAGCGAGTAGCTCCTTCTCCGGAAGGGGCAACCATGTCAGCGCCGTCTGAAGTAGCGCCATAACCGGTAAATTCAGCATAAATTTTGGCGCCTCGGGCAAGCGCATGATCCAGAGCTTCTATCACTAGTACGCCACCCCCGCCGGCAATCACAAAGCCATCACGATCGACATCGTAGGCGCGCGAAGCGCGGTCTGGTGTGGCGTTAAATTTTGTTGATAAAGCGCCCATGGCGTCGAACATACAACTGAGGGTCCAGTGCTCGGCTTCACCGCCACCGGCAAACACTACATCTTGTTTGTTTAATTGAATCTGCTCCATGGCATTACCAATACAATGGGCACTGGAGGCGCAAGCAGAGGAAATGGAATAGTTGACACCTTTGATGTGAAAGGGTGTGGCTAGACAGGCTGATACGGTGCTACCCATGGTGCGAGTGACACGGTAAGGTCCGATGCGTTTGAGGCCCTTTTCACGAAGAATATCGGCAGTTTCTACCTGATCTTCGGTGGAAGAGCCGCCTGCTCCCATGATGAGTCCGGTGCGAATGTTGGAAACCTCAGTGGGAGTAAGGCCCGCATCTTCGATGGCGCGTTGCATGGCTATATAGCCATAACCTGCCGCAGCTCCCATAAAACGTAAGTCCTTGCGATCGATGAACTGAGTGAGATCCAGATCCACCGCGCCCGCCACATGGCTGCGCATGCCGCGTTGTTCATATTCGGGGCGATATACAATGCCACTTTTGCCTTGTTGCAGTGCGGTCAGAACAGTTTTTTTGTCGATGCCCAAGCAACTTACGATGCCCATACCGGTGACAACAACACGACGCATAAGCTACCTCTCTGTAGTGTTGATCCTGAGTGGGATCTTATAACTGCGGGTATCTATCTTGGCACAGCCCGCCAACATGGTTTTATGGGGCCAAGCTAATATCTGGGGTAAACAATCCTACCTTAAGGCCTTTGGCAGTATAAATAGTCTTCCCATCTAACGAAACCTCACCATCAGCAATTCCCATTACTAGCTTGCGCTCAATTAGCCGTTTGATGCTCAGGGTATAGGTCACTTTTTTGTTGGTTGGTAGTATTTCGCCAGTAAATTTGACTTCACCACACCCAAGGGCGCGTCCTTTGCCGGGATTGCCGCGCCAGCCGAGGAAAAATCCGACCAGTTGCCACATGGCATCAAGCCCAAGGCAGCCGGGCATTACTGGATCACTTTCAAAGTGGCACGCAAAAAACCAGAGATCGGGATGTATGTCGAGCTCAGCGACTACTTGGCCCTTGCCATCTTTACCACCGGTGGCGGTAATATCGATAATACGATCGAACATCAACATGTTGCCCAGTGGCAAACGGGCGTTGCCAAAGCCGAACATTGTGCCGTGACCACACGCCAGTAATTCGTCGCGGGTGTAACTACTTTTGGGGTGGTAAACAGAGGTCATAAATACAAAACAGGCTGTTACTAACCGTACAGCTCTCTCTAAAAAAGGGGGGCATTATATAGTGAGAAATAGCTCTAAGCCCGAATAATTTTGCCGAGTTTACGGCTATAATCCGCCCACATTTATTGGCTTGATTTATATAAAATTCGCTGGGATTTCTCTCAAATATGCTTATTCCAGTCATCATGGCGGGCGGGGTTGGTTCGCGACTCTGGCCGGCTTCCCGCGAAGCCTTTCCAAAACAGTTTCTGGCTTTTTCATCAGTTAAAAATGCTGCTGATGGCCCCAGCTTTTCCTTGTTCCAGGAAAGTTTGTTGCGATTGCGCGGTGTGCCAGGCCTTGGTTCCCCCATCGTGGTGTGTAATGCAGAGCATCGATTTCTGGTGGCAGAACAACTGCGGCATCTGGATATTCATGATGCCACTATTATTCTGGAGCCGGTCGGGCGTAATACTGCACCAGCAGTTGCCCTAGCAGCTTTATGTGCTGAGGCCGCTCAAGCTGGTTCGCTCTTGCTAGTACTGGCAGCCGATCATGTCATAACCAATGTAAAGGCGTTTCAACAGGCAGTGCAAGTTGGTAGTCAACAAGCAGCAGCATCTGCTCTGGTTACGTTTGGTATTTTGCCACTGAGCCCTGAAACGGGTTATGGATATATCAAGCGAGGTTTAAGTCGCGGTGCTGTGTATGAGATTAGTCGATTTGTGGAAAAACCTGATCGGATAACTGCGCTAAGCTATTTGGACAGTGGTGAGTATTATTGGAACAGCGGTATGTTCATATTTTCTGCAAAAATGTATTTGCAGGAGCTGAAAAAATTTGAATCACACTTACTGCATTACTGTGAGCTGGCCTGGCAAGGCGCTGTTTCCGACATGGATTTTATTCGTATTCCACTTGATTTGTTCAAGGCTTGTCCTGCTATCTCCATAGATTATGCAGTCATGGAACACACGGCAGCGGCAGTAGTTGTGCCACTCGATGCAGGGTGGAGTGATCTGGGTGCATGGTCGGCAGTTTGGGAACATGGACCGCATGACGCCAACAATAATGTACTTGTTGGCGATGTGCTGCTACATGAAGTTAGCAATTCATTTGTACAAGCTCAGTCGCGTTTGGTCACCTTAGTTGGAATAGACAACGTTGTGGTGGTAGAAACCAGCGATGCAGTGCTGGTGGCCAATAAAACCAGCGTGCAAAACGTAAAAGAAATTGTGCGCCAGCTCAACGAGTTAAAACGGCCCGAAGCCGGCCTGCATCTCAAGGTCTACCGGCCCTGGGGTTCTTATGAAAGTCTGGCGGAATCAGTCGGGTTTAAGGTTAAGCGTATTATTGTCAAAGCAGGTGCGGCGTTATCCTTGCAACTGCATCACAAGCGCGCCGAACACTGGATAGTCGTCACAGGTACTGCGACCGTAACGTGTGGTGCAGAGTGTTTCGATCTGCAGGAAAATCAATCTACTTATATTCCGATTGAAACCAAGCACCGTTTGGAAAATCGAACCGATGGGCCATTAATTCTGATAGAAGTTCAATGTGGATCTTATTTGGGGGAAGACGATATTGTACGTTTTGAAGATATTTACGGCAGACAGCAAGAGCCCACCAATCAAGCTTAAATCAGCTAAGAAATATTCAGATAAATATTATTGATTTAATAACAACACAAGGACTTTTTTGCTGAGAGAATTTGTAGCGAGAAAGATACATCATTTATACCCGCACACAGTTTGATTCAGAGGACACCATGGGCAATTCAGTCATCAAAAAATGTTTATTTCCCGCCGCTGGTTATGGCACGCGCTTTTTGCCAACTACCAAGTCTATGCCCAAGGAAATGTTGCCAGTGGTGAACAAGCCGCTGATTCAGTATGCAGTGGAAGAGGCTTATGCCGCCGGTGTACGGGAAATGATATTTGTGACGGGGCGTCACAAGCGCCCCATCGAAGATCACTTTGACATGACTTTCGAACTTGAGCTAGCCC
>CAIMTR010000137.1 GCA_903844415.1 uncultured Gammaproteobacteria bacterium | reverse complement strand
CCAGTCACCGCCCCGCGCCATTTCCTGTCCGTACGACAGACCAAGGTTGATCGTGGTTTGCGAAGAGATCGTGTTGTCGTCGATATCAACACCCTGGATCCACAGCGTGTTGACCATCGTATCGCCGTAGTAGTTCGCGACAGCGCGGACGCTGTAGTCGCCAATACTATAGTTCATGCTGACGTTAGCTGTGTTTTGCGCACGTTCAGTGCCACCCACCGCATTGACGGTAGTGCCCGCCGCCGAGGTGGTAGAGTTTTCACCCAGATAACCAGCCAGCACTCGCATACTCAATGATTCCTGCTGGCTGCCGAAGAAGTTGGGCTCTATCATGTACTGCACTTCAAGATCCACCCCGCGGGTTTGCGCACCACCGACGTTGACGTATTCGTCGAGAATACGCGTAATAGTCTGGGTGTTGGGATCGCGGGCGATCAGCCCACAGGTATAAGCATTCTTAGTCGCAAAGCAGTCATCGGCAATACGCTGAGCGCCGTAGCGGGCAATTGCACCCGTCAGCGTGATTTCGTACCAGTCGAGCGCGATTTGCACACCATCTACCCACTCGGCAAAGCTGGGCTGATAAACGAAACCGGCAGTGTCGGTGTTGGCTTCTTCCACATTGAGCCTGGTGTTCGGTGTGGCGAGAATGGTTAACGAGGAATTGGTGACGTTGTTCAATTGCTTGTCCTGCACCGAACCACCACCGGAGCCGGTAAGATAGCGTTCGGCAAAGTTCGGTTCGCGCACGTCATGCGACTTGGTATAACGCAGACGCAGATCATCGGTGAGCGTGGCATTAAAGCCCATTTTCCAACTTGGCACCCGGCCCGATGATGAGTAATCGGAATTGCGATAGGCAAAAGTGGAATCCAGTTTCTGCGCCTGACCGCTGTCGTACAGCGGCACGTTCAACTCGGCAAACAGTTCGGTGACATTGCCGGCGCCGCCGTTGACCCCTGAAGCAGAAAACGGATGCAGCGAGCGGTTACCGGCGCTGGCAAAGCCAGGCGATATGCCGCGAATACCCAGAGCCGGCGCATTCAGCACACCGCGTTCGCCATAGGACGGGTAGTTGACTATTGTGAACGACTCATCTCGCCAGGTGGCACCTGCAGCGATTGAAACCGGACCTGCCCACCCTTTAAAAACATCACCCGTTACCAGCACTTCGGCAAAGTCCTGCTCGATGATGCGCTCCAGTTTCTTTTGTTCATCTTCTATCCAGTCGATTGCCGCATCATTGGCGTTACCCAGACCCAGCACGTTGAATGGAACGCAGCTGGCAAAATCCACCGGCCCAATCGGGGAATCGCCTATCACGCCATCGATGGTCAGCGGGCTTGGCAGGCGTTTGCCCACCATGAAGTCTTTCAACTGCTGGGGCGTGGGGTTGACCTTGGTGACATTGCACATGGGCTTACCGTTGGCATCCGGTATCGCATCCATGGCGAGGAAGTAGCGGTCGATACGGGGAACGTTCAGGACTGCACCTTGGATGATCGACTCGCCCTTTTGGTAGTGGCCGCTGAAGTTCCAGCTATTCTCCAGCTGGTAGTCGAAGCCCACCGTATAGGACTCAAGCTGGACCACACTACGGTCACCACGATGCTCGAACACGTTCTTCATGCCAGGACCGCTCACCATACCAATTTTGCTCATTGTAAATGACGTGATGTTGGCTGTGGTCATGGCGTCCACTACCGTCTTCGGCAGGTAGGGATTTTCCTTGAACAGCGTGAATTGATAAGTAGGACCGGCAATCGCCATGTTGGAACGCTGCTCCAGAAAATTGGATTCGCTGCGACCGGTAATAGCGGTACCGTTGAGGCTGAAGTTGTCACTAATATCGAATTTGAAACCGGCCAGGAACGAGCGCTGTATCGATTCGTTGCCGTCTGGACCGGCATTGCGCGACAACTTCGAATAGGTGTACTCAGGACCTCCACTTTGGTTGTTCTGGTTACCGGCGCCAGCGCTGGAGTTGTTGTCGCCGAAGACGTAGGGACGCACACCCTTGCCGTCATCGGTGAAGGTGTAATTGCGCAAGCTGAAGTTAGCGGGGCCGTTAATCAAACCTTGTGGTGATGCCTGGTTACCGAATACATAGGGCACGGTGATGCGGAGCGGATTGGTGCCGACGGGATCCGCTGCGTTGTATTTCGGGTTACGCACCAAGCCCCAGTCATTCCAGTTGTCGAGCGCATCCGGAGCCGGTTCGATCTGGTTGATGAAGCGTTGCTCTGCGCTACCAATCAGGTGCAGGCGGCCATCCATGATGCTGGTACCACCGGCGAGTTGGAAGTTATAGCGGTCGCCATCCATGCGTTCGCTGATGCCGGTCGATACCTGGCCTTTAAGCCCTTCAAATTCGTGATTGAGTACGAAGTTGACAACGCCTGCCACCGCATCGGCGCCGTAGGCGGCCGACGCACCCCCGGTTACTACGTCGACACGCTGTAATAACGCACTGGGGAAGTTCTCTATGTTGACGCTGCCATTAGCATCAGCCGGGATGATGCGCGAGCCGTCCAGTAATACCAGCGTGCGCGGGCGTCCCATGCCGCGCAGGTCCAGGTAGCTGCCTCCACTGACACCAAGGAAGCCACCCCCACGCTGCGCGGTGGTTGTCGCAAAGAACTGCGGCAGAGAATCAAGCTGCTCCGCCACGGTCGCGCCCGGGTTCAAATTGGCGAGCTCGTCGACCGTAAGAGCAGTCACAGGATTCGGCGTGCTCATGCTGGTTACGTTGCGAATACGTGATCCGGTAATTTGTATTTCTTCGAGATTTTGGGTTTCGACTGGTACTGCTTGAGCCAAGGCACCCGACACGAACAGCGCTGACATGGCGGATGCCAGTAGCTTGTGGCGGAACTCAAGGGAATCTTTACGGGAAATGTTGCGGGAACTGTTGCGGAAATTACTGGTTGAAGGATCTATCAATTTATTATTAATACGCATTCGGCTATCTCCAATTTTTTATAGTTGTTTTTGTAACCCGTCCTTTGGAAGCAATAGGTGAGGCTGCAGACCTATTGTAATCCTCTGAGACAGGGATCCGAGTCCCGCCCCACTTTTTTACTACCTTTTTTTATTTTTTTGATTACTTATTCTGAGATACTCCATGATAGTGACATACTTAGCACAAAAGCTATTTCTCTAATTCAAATAAAGTGTTTTTTTCTATTTTTCAATCAGATTTTCAATCAGAAAGGCCAAAGTAAACTGCATGAGCAAGCCTATTGAGATAGTGGTACCAAAAATGAAAAGCAATTGAATGGAAGATACTCCAACAAAATAAATTTCAAATATGCTCATTAAATAGCCGATTTGAATCTAAAAAATTAAGATTATAGAGCGCTCATTCTTTTTTTCGCGCTATCCATCCAATGGGTCCTGTAGCGACGAAATATCACCGCATAAGAACTAATTCTCTTTCTGCTGGGCAATTTTTTAAAGGTAAGTCGGCTTAAATTCAACTTTTGTGTGTTCTACCTTATGTCTTTCATATTTACACGCGGCTGTGATCGCAATCTTTTAACTGGTATGGTCATATTTATTGGATCGTGTCACCTTGCTAATATCCACTAAACTCATTTCAGACACACAAGCCTGACAAGCTAATATGAGTGCACTTTATTGGCAGGACAAGCGCTGAACTAAATGTAAGCACCTGCCTGTGTTTTATCTGAAATTTTATTCAGGCCCGTCGAGTAAATTTATATATGAAAATTAATTTTTCATCTACAGCACTCCTCAATGGAGAGAATCCCTTTCTCGACTTCATACTGATTGGTATGTGTGCCGTGCTTGCATTCGGCTTGGGCTATCACCCCTATTTTTTTGGAGATGAATTGGCAGCGTATGAACTGGCCATTCACAGTAATTATTCTTTCACTTCCATTTTTCAGGGTCTGAATGCCAGCAAGCCACGTTTGGTTTTTAATGCCATCGAAGCATTATTAGCCCAATGGCACTCAACACGATTGATACATGCATTACTGCTGGTTGCATGTATGACATGGATCAATATTT
This sequence comes from uncultured Gammaproteobacteria bacterium, assembly GCA_903844415.1. Classification (GTDB taxonomy): domain Bacteria; phylum Pseudomonadota; class Gammaproteobacteria; order Pseudomonadales; family Pseudohongiellaceae; genus CAILUG01. Next base: position 492 of record CAIMTR010000137.1, on the reverse strand, counting down.
TGTTGTACAGCGTGGTTCGTTACATGCTTAACGGGGGTCGATTGATTGCCTGGATGTTGGTCCTTGGCGTGCTGACTTCACGCTATGGAGTTATGTTGTACTTCGATTATCTTTCTGGGTTGATCGAACTTCTGAGCACAGCGTTGTTTCTCAGCACACTTTTGCTGGCGTGGTTGGCATGGCGCCGTGATTTTAACCATGGGTACGCAGTCGTCACGCTGGCCTTAGCGATACTTACTGGTTTTGTGCATGAACGTTATATAGTGGGTTTGCTCGGTGCAGGCTTCGCGATTGCTGTTACAGAATGGCTCGCACCAACTGCAAGGCGTCGCTTATTCGTGGTCGGCTGGTCATGTTCATTAGGTTGTGTCCCTCTTTTTCTGTACTGGGCTGCTATTAAAATGCTGGGGTCCCTGCCGATAACGACGGTTGGTGCTGCCCAGCAGGTGGTGCTTGGAATCGACACGCTGTGGTCTGCCTTGACATATGCCT
>CAIMTR010000136.1 GCA_903844415.1 uncultured Gammaproteobacteria bacterium | reverse complement strand
TACCAACACTTTAACTGTACCGTCATTTACATGCATTAGTTGTAGTACTGTTGCTACAGTTCCTATCATGTATAAGTCGTCAATACGGGGGTCATCTTCAGGATGATTTTTTTGCGCAACCAGAACAACCTTTTTATCTCCTGCCATAGCAGCTTTAAGCGCATTTATGGATTTTTCCCGCGCCACAAACAGGGGATGAACAATTTGTGGGTAAACTACAACTCCGCGCAAAGGGAGAAACGGGAGCTGATTGAGATTCACAGTTTTATCCATAGCAAAAGTAGTTCTAGTTTGTAAAATCAATAATCATAAAATTAAAAAATATCATCCGCTTACATGCTTGTCTTTGACAGGCAATATGGCATTTTCAGTATCAATATTCTCGTACATTAATAAAGGTTCTGATTCTCCATTTATCACAGATGCATCAATCACTACCTTTTTAACATTTTTTTCTGAGGGGATCTTGTACATAGTTTCAAGCAACACGGATTCCATGATGGATCGCAATCCCCTTGCACCGGTTTTACGATCTTGTGCTTTTTTTGCAATAGCTTGTAAGCAATCATTTCTAAACTGAATATCGACACCTTCCATTTCAAAAAGTTTTGCATATTGTCTGGTAAGTGCATTACGTGGTTCTTTGAGAATTCTGACTAGAGCATCTTCATTAAGTTCATTTAATGTGGCTATCATCGGTAATCTACCTACAAACTCAGGTATCAAACCATATTTGATCAGATCTTCTGGTTCCACTTCTTGCAAGGTTTTTCCCACCTTTTCGTTAGCCGAAGGACTCCGTACTTCAGCAGAAAAACCAATGCCACTTTTATCAGAACGCTCACGAATAATTCGCTCCAATCCTGTAAAGGCTCCGCCACAAATAAACAGAATATTAGAAGTATCGACTTGCAAAAATTCTTGCTGAGGATGCTTACGCCCACCTTGTGGTGGAACGGAAGCAATGGTTCCTTCAATCAATTTAAGCAATGCTTGCTGAACACCTTCTCCAGACACATCCCTGGTAATGGAGGCGTTTTCTGATTTACGAGAAATCTTGTCAATTTCATCAATGTAAACTATGCCGACTTGGGCTTTTTCTACATCATAGTCACATTTTTGGAGCAACTTTTGGATGATGTTTTCAACGTCTTCACCAACATAACCAGCTTCAGTGAGTGTAGTGGCGTCGGCAATTGTAAAAGGTACATCGAGTAAACGAGCTAATGTTTCTGCCAACAAGGTCTTGCCGGATCCTGTAGGGCCGATAATTAGTATGTTGCTTTTTCCAAGCTCAACATCATCAGTCTTTTTTATATAGTTCAAACGTTTATAGTGATTATAAACAGCGACAGCCAAAATCTTCTTGGCTTTGGATTGATCTATTACGTATTCATCCAAGATACTGCAAATTTCTGCTGGAGTGGGTAGTTTCCGTTTTTTGGGGTCGACACTCTTGTCTTGTATTTCTTCCTTGATAATGTCGTTGCAGAGATCAACACATTCATCACAAACAAAAACGGAAGGCCCTGCAATAAGTTTGCGGACCTCATGCTGACTCTTTCCACAAAAAGAACAATATAACAACTTACCGGAATCGTCTTTGGATTTATCACCAGCCATATTTGCACTCCACTACCTTAAATTCTGACACTAAGATGAAGGCATTTATGGCCATTTACAAGTCCTTAATCCGGAAAACTGTTGCATGATTTTCAATTGCTAACTGGACTGATTACACGTTTTGCGAGTACCTGATCAATGAGCCCATATTGAACGGCTGCTTCGGCACTCATAAAATTATCACGATCAGTGTCTCGTGCAATTACATCTATTGTTTGGCCAGTATGATGAGACATGATCTTATTGAGTCGGTCTCGAAGAGAAAGGATTTCTTGTGCTTGTATATGAATGTCAGATGCTTGTCCCTGCACGCCACCGCTAGGCTGATGAATCATCATGCGCGAGTGTGGCAATGCGTATCGCTTTCCCTTCGCACCTCCTGCAAGTAATAAAGCCCCCATACTAGCCGCTTGTCCCATACACATAGTGCTTACGTCAGGCTTGATAAATTGCATGGTGTCATAAATCGACAAACCAGCAGTTACTACACCACCAGGGGAATTAATATACAAATTAATGTCTTTGTCTGGATTTTCTGATTCCAAGAAAAGTAACTGAGCCACTATCAAATTAGCCATGTGATCTTCAACCTGACCAACCAGAAAAATAACTCGTTCCTTAAGCATTCGAGAAAAAATATCATATGACCTTTCCCCTCGAGCGGTTTGCTCAACAACCATAGGCACTAATTGCGCATACTGTTCTATCCGGTCACGTAATTCGCCGTTTTGCATGCCGGTAAATTGACCGAAATTACTTACACTCATGATTATTTGCCTGTAGGAAGAAGACTATTCGGACTGATAGATGATAACTGGCCACCAATCCATGGTGGCGGCTTAATATAAATTTCGATTTGTTTTAGCAACTCCTGTTTATTCTTATTATTCTGCTGTACTTAGCGCTGAATTGGCCACCGGTTTTAGTGCATCTTCATAACTGCATGTTATTTCATTTATTTTGGCG
>CAIMTR010000135.1 GCA_903844415.1 uncultured Gammaproteobacteria bacterium | reverse complement strand
CCCACCTGCTATAAGCACCCTATTTGGCGCGGATATTCCACCGTACGGGGGTGATACCTGGTGGTGCAACAGCGAACTCGCTTACGACTTTTTAAGTCCGGGGATGAAACATCTGATTAAAGATTTAAAAGTGCATTTTTCCGCACGCGAAGTTATTCGAAACACAGTACGTATCAACGCAGACGGTATGCCTGCGGTAGGCGAAATCAAGTTGACCATGGATCAACAGCAGATTTCCGACGGCTGCTTTCACCCAATGGTACGCACCCATCCTGGAACGGGAAAAAAAAGCTTATATGTGGATAAAGTATACAGTCTTGGCATTCAGGGTTTAACGGATGATGAAGCGCAACCTTTGTTAAATTTTCTTGGCAACCATGTGATCCGGGAAGAATTTAGTTGTCGCCTGCGCTGGTCTGCTGGCACTTTTGTAATCTGGGACAATCGTATTTGTATGCACAAGGCGTATAACGATTACGATGGTCACCGTCGCGACATGATACGCACAATTGTAGATGGCGAAGTGCCGGTTTAATAACAGGCAAGTTGGTGCGCACACTGCCCATTTCAATCTTCCCGGTCAGTTATGGGTGGTAGTTATTGGTGGTAGTTGTCAGCGGGTATTACTCTGCTAGAATGCCACGGTCATCCGGACCTAATGACTCTTGTGGAAACAAGTTTTGACATCACCAGCAGTACGCCCTTCTAACAAACCCGATCTTCTCCTCGACCCCGTAGGACAAACTCTCTACCGCACTGCAGTCCCGACAACTATCGGTGCTATAGCCATTATCATGTATTACTTGGCTGGCACTTTTTTTGTCAGCTTGCTCGGCACTAATCAACTGGCTGCAATAGGGTTCACATTTCCGGTAGTAATTCTTGTCACCTATTTTGGCGTGGGGTTGGGCATTGGCACTTCTGCTTTGGTTGGCCAAGCGATTGGCAGCAAAAACTCCCAGCAAGTACAAGCATTGACCTTTGCCAGCCTGTCGATGGGGCTTTTGATTGGCCTGCTGTTGATTATTCCAGGTATCGCAAGCATCGATTATATTTTTCCGTTACTGGGCGCCGGCCCTGAGCACATGCCCTTAATCAAAGCTTATATGAGCATCTGGTTTATGGGCATGCCACTGCAACTAATGCAGTTTTCTGGCACTGCCGTAATACGCGCCAGTGGCAATGCCAAATTACACGGCAAATTAATGTCGGCCAGCGCAGTTTTAAACGCCTTACTCGACCCACTATTGATTTTTGGTCTTGGCCCCATCCCTGCAATGGGCATTGGCGGTGCTGCACTGGCCACTGTCATTACGTGGGGCGTAACCATTTTGGTTATTTGTTATTTCCTGTGCAGCAAAGAAAAGTTGTTGAGTCTAATCAGACCGCAGTGGCACCACTTAACCCGCAGTTGGCTTAAGTTACTGAGCATTACCGGCCCTGCCGCGCTGGCCAACATGATCACCCCAATTGCTACGGCCATTCTTACCGCAACACTGGCTACATATGGGTCACATGCTGTTGCTGCCTATGGCGTGGTCAGCAGGGTAGAAGCTTTTATCATGATTGTAGTATTGGGCATGTCGATGAGTGTGCCGCCTTTTATCAGCCAAAATTATGGTGCAAAGCTATACGATAGAGTTCAGCTAGGCTTGCGTATGTCACTGAACTTCGTGCTTATCTTGCAAATGGTTTTGTATGTTTTGGTAGCGATTACTGCACCCTGGATAGCGCAAATATTTACCAACGACAGTGAAGTGCAAAACATTATTACCCTGGTATTGCGCATCCTGCCTGCTTCTTATGCGTTTCAAGGTATGGTGGTACTGAGTGCTTCCTCCTTTAATGCCATGCATGCGCCACGTAATGCCCTGCTGACCAGTTTGCTGCGGTTTTTCGTGTTTTATGTTCCGCTTGCCTTGTTGGGGAATATGCTCGGAGGTATTAAAGGTTTGTTTATGGGTGCGGCACTAGGCAATGTGCTGGCAGGTATAGTTATTCGTCATTGGATATTCAGCTATACCCACACCTTGCAGCACGACCAGTCGGTTCCCGTAAAAAGATAGGTAATATGAAATTAAAAAACTCTAAAT
>CAIMTR010000134.1 GCA_903844415.1 uncultured Gammaproteobacteria bacterium | reverse complement strand
CCACAGGTAGCCTCAAGCTAGCGCAGACTCTGGTTTTTGGGATATTAAGAGGGAAATTTTTGGTTTTTTTGAAAAAAATAACATTACAGAAGCGGTTGACAAAGCAGGCGTTTTTTCAAAATCGTTTTAGTGGGTAAACAGCACGTTATAAGCCCCCACACCACCGCGATCTACGACAAGATGCTGATTACTTGATCCTGGGCCAGAAGAAACGTATTGATCGGTACCAAAAGATTTAACGTCGGCACGATAACGATCGTGTAGGTATTCGCTCAACTCGAGGGCGGTTAATTCATTATTCATATCTTTATCGGCATAATGTCCACGAATCGCCTCATCGAAAAAGACCGCAAGATAACCACCCGCCTGAAATTTGTACGCTACTTGTGAAGCGACATCTTCTTCGGAGGAAAACAACCCCATTCTGCCAGGTGCAGACACTACATCTTTGGCAAAACCACCACTAAAACAAGAATCGAAAACCAGCAGCACCCTGCCCGCGTTAACACCATCAAGTAATAAACCCAGCTCATCATCAGTCAAAGCGCCATCATAGAGTTCTATGGTTTCATCGAATCCATCTGGATCGGTGGTGTTGGGCCCACCCGCACGCTCTATCCGATTGCCATGCCCAGAGTAGAAAATTACCAGCATATCGTCTTGGCCAATAGTAGAACCTATGGTTGCCAGTGCTGCGCGAAAGTTTTGATTGGTAGCGTTCTCATTAAGCAGAGTAAAGGCATTGGAGGGATCCATGCCGGCACCTTCTATCAAGGCTTCACGCGTACGTAAGGCATCCTGATCGGTAAGTTCAAGATCATCTTCTTCGCCTGGATAATCAGCCATGCCCGCAAAAATGCCGTAAATTTTGCCATTATTTCTGTTTGTTGAGCTTAGTACTACATTGCTTGATGCACTACCTTGATTCAAAGACAACGCATAAGAACCAGTTGCATCACTGTTATAAGTAGTAGCGAGAATTCGGTACCGTCCCGTTTCTTGTAATGTTATTTCCACTACCGAGCGCGCTGTGCTGCCATCGAAATCATCGTTGTTGATGGCCTGACCGCTGGGGGTGATCAAGCTTAGATACGTATCGAAAGCACTGGAGCTCATGTCCACAACTACAGAGTCGCCGTTATTACCATTGAATACATAAACGTCAGAATATTTACCTTCATCGGATCGTTGATCATTGGTTTCCAGAGCACCACTGGTAGAGGCACCCAGAGCGATACTTACCGAGTCCCTACCGCTGCCGTTTGAAAATGCAGGTGAATTGCCTCGATTCAATGTGAGGGCATAAGTGCCCGTTTCTGCCGCGCTATAAGACGTCACTTGCACGGTATACGTACCTAGCTCAGATAGTTGCGTAATGATCTGGCTCTGGGTGTAAGTGTTAGTGTCATCGTTGAATTCTGCTTCACCGTTCGGAGACTCAAGAATCAAATAAGTATCAAACTCTGATGAACTTAAATTGATGGTTACTGTTTGCCCAGGCGTACCTTCAAACGTAAAGGTATCGTGATATTCACCATCGCTATAAGTCTGATCTCCTGCTGCAAGCGTTCCAATAGTATCAAGACTTTCCGTAGCATTGGCAGCAACATTACTCATCTCCAGTGTGTAAGACCCCGTAGCACCACTGTCGTAGCTGCTTACTTCAATCGTGTATTCACCTGTCTCGGTCATGTTCATCAACACCAAAGAGCGTACAAAACTGCCTTCAAAATCATCATTGGTAAAAATTTCACCTGAGGGTGAATGCACTTGAAGAAACGTATCAAACTCGGCCGACTGTAAATCAATAACTGCAACGACTCCTGCAGTTCCATCAAAGCTATAAGTGTCTACGAATCCATATCCATTCAAAGTGGCATCTTTTGTTTCCAAACTACCACGAATTGGACCAGCATCATCAGCATCAACCAAGTTAGTGGCTGCATCAATCAGAGAAAGTAGGCCAGCAGAATAATCTGAGCGACAATCCGTAGCATCGTGATACAAATCGGTAGTAGTGGTTGAAGCTGCCATACCTTCACCAGCAAAACGCGGATCATCACACTCGCCATCGTTAGCCCAAGTGCTGAGATCGTCACCAAAATCGATAGTGGACACTGTGGCGTTTGTATTGGCAGTATTTAAATCCAACCCTATCCACTCAGACGCTCCATATTCTGTAATTACCAACTTACCCCCTGCAACAGATACACCATTCACATAGGTTCCAATCCAGATATCGTAGGTGCCTGCCGGAGCTTGCTCAAACCTTATGCCGGGGTTGGAAGCGCCGGCATCGCCAAAATCGTCATTGCAATGCCAGTTGCCATTGGGATCATTGATAACTAAAGTGGTATCAACCTCAGAAGAAACAAATATACCAAGCCCATCGCTAGCAGTTCCTTCCAGCACCAATTCATAATCCGGCCCATCTGCATAAATATACCCACTACATCCGGCTCCCATATCAGCTACTGCTGTCTCGCCACCGGGAATAACATCCACCACATGGGGATCAGGCAAAAAGCCAGCCGTCAAATTGATGCTACCGTTTAGGGGTGTCCCATCAACATTTTGAGCAGCAGTAGGCATGGTAATAATAAGCCCTAATGCACCCACGAAAATTAGAGATTTAGTAAAGCGGGAAGGACCTAAAATAGTCTTAAAATAAATAGGGCTAGGATTTTTCATGGCCAAACTCGTTACTAAAATTGCCAAAATTACAAAAAGAACCGCCTCATAAACCTGACAGTGTTCTACCAGTATAAAGCTGAAACTACTTTGGGAATGCTAAAGATTATAGTGCCAAACTAGCCAGCAAGAAATTTTTTCAAATTTAACTTTTATGACCGTTGAGGAACTAGAACTATATACGACAAAATTGGCAATCAAAGAATTCTTCCAACAGGCAACATTGATATTGCCTTGTCGCCCCCCTATGCTTGCCACTTAATTTGACGAGGTGAAGCCATGCCCCTGCTTAAAATGGAACACTACCTAGT
>CAIMTR010000133.1 GCA_903844415.1 uncultured Gammaproteobacteria bacterium | reverse complement strand
TAGGTTACAACCGCGTACATGGTTATTACATTGAACTTAGTCGCACCCAGGCAGATTCCGCTCCCCACGATTATATTCGTCGGCAAACTCTTAAAAATGCTGAACGTTACATAACCCCTCAACTGAAAGAATTTGAAGACAAAGTACTCAGCGCCCAAAGTAAGTCGCTGGCACGAGAAAAAATGATTTATGAAATGCTACTAGATACGCTAGGCGCAAAACTTGGACCCTTGCAGCAAAGCGCGTTTGGTCTTGCCGAACTTGATGTACTTGTTAATTTTGCCGAACGAGCAGTGGTACTGGATTTACATTGTCCAGAGTTGGTTCCTGACATAGGTATCCAGATCTCTGCAGGTCGCCATCCTGTCGTTGAACAGCTAAGTGGCAACACCTTCATTGCTAATGATCTTGAGCTTAACAAAGACACCAGTATGCAGATCATCACAGGGCCGAATATGGGCGGCAAATCTACTTACATGCGACAGACAGCAATAATTGTGTTGCTGGCGCATACGGGGTGTTTTGTTCCTGCTAAAGCGGCTCGTATCGGCCCAATTGATCGTATTTTTACCCGAATAGGTTCCTCTGACGATCTTGCCGGTGGTCGTTCAACCTTTATGGTGGAAATGACTGAAACGGCCAACATATTGCACAACGCCACACACTGTTCTTTGGTGCTGATGGATGAAATTGGGCGAGGTACAAGCACCTTTGATGGTTTGTCTCTGGCTTGGGCTAGTGCGCTTTATATCGCTACTGAAATTAAGTCTTTAACCCTTTTTGCTACCCATTATTTTGAACTAACCGCATTACCCGATGACATCGCTGGTGTCTGTAATGTACACATGGATGCAACTGAACACGGCGATTCCATTGTATTTTTACATACTGTGAAACCAGGACCTGCTAATCAGAGTTATGGCTTGCAGGTAGCGCAACTAGCCGGTATTCCCAAATGGGTAATTCAAAAAGCCCGGGAGAAACTGCAACAACTGGAAAAAGATGAGGGTTTTAAAAGTGGTCTTGCCGCAATTCAGCAACATGTGCAAAACGATCTGTTCGCTTCATTGCCAGGACATCCGGCTTTGGATATGTTGGATCAGACCGATCCTGACCAGTTATCGCCACGCCAGGCACAAGAACTGTTGTATCGTCTTAAAGAATTGCGTAAGAAAACCTGATTTTTACACATCTTGGCAAAATACTTATACGGGCTAATGCTGGTAGAATACGCCGCCGTGGCTGGGCAACATAAGATAATAGTCCACGGATTACATCAATAACGGCCATTCACAGCTAACCAAGCAAAACGTTAAGAAACAGGAGATTGACAATGACTTTTATTGTTGGAGCCGCATGTATCAAATGCAAACATACCGACTGTGTTGAAGTGTGTCCGGTAGATTGTTTCTATGAAGGCCCCAACATGCTAGTGATCAATCCTGATGAATGTATTGATTGCGCACTGTGCGAACCGGAATGTCCGGTAGATGCTATTTTTGCAGAAGATGAAGTGCCGGATGCCGAACTTGAATTTATTGAATTGAATGCG
>CAIMTR010000132.1 GCA_903844415.1 uncultured Gammaproteobacteria bacterium | reverse complement strand
CTTGGGTTGTAATAGGGTTTGGCCAAGACGTGTTCTGCGGCTTTAACAAGGTCTGCTTCATTCATACCAATTGCAGCCAGCGATAGTGGTGCACCTACTTGCTGCGCTAGGTCAAATATGCCGCCAGCCACATCCTTCACATCAACATTGAGTGCTCTGGCAATCGCCTCCATTGCTGCAGGTGCATGGCGTTTGTTGTAATTCACAACATGAGAAAGCATTACAGAGTGTACTTGGGCATGCGGCAGCGAAAAACTGCCACCTAATACATGGCAGAGCTTATGATGCAGCGCCATCCCGACTGAGCCGAGCGCGATACCAGCCAGCCACGAACCGTATAAGGCTTTGGTTCTGGCACTTTCATCGAGCGGGTATTTGCACAAAACCGGCAGGCTTTCTGCCAACGCTTTGATGCTGGTTTCACTCATCATAGAAATAATTGGATTTTGATTTTCTGCATAAAGTGCTTCTACACAGTGTGCTAGCGCATTGATCCCGCTGGGACCGGAAATAAGGGGCGGCAATGTTAACGTTAACAAAGGATCGTAGATGACCGTCTTGGGCTGAACGATAGGGTTGCGTCCGGTAACTTTGACACCCGCTTCGGTAATGCCCCAAATAGGTGTCATTTCGGAGCCTGCGTAGGTCGTCGGGACTGCCAAAATGGGCAGTCCAATTTGCAATGCCACTGCTTTTGCTAAGCCGATAGTGGAGCTGCCACCAATACAAATACAGCCATCATTTTGATTATTATTGATGTGAGTGAGTATTTCTGAAACTGATTCGCTAGGTACATGGGCGACGGCGCCAGAAAAAATTGGAGTATCTGCACCGATAATAGAACGGGCTTGTGTCGCCAGCAGATATTGCCCACGTGTGGAAATAATAAGGGGGCGTTGCATACTAAGGCGAGTAATTTCAGCGGGTAATTCTGCAAATTTACCCGCACCAAACAAGACGCGTGTCGCAAGCGATTCATAACTAAAATTCATATTAGTCACCAAGTGCGACTACGAATTTAGCAGAAGTTTTGGTTGTGATTTCCGCCAAAGTTGCATTGGGCATTATTTTTACCAGGGTTAATCCGGCAGCGGTGAAATGAAACACGGCAAGATCCGTGACTATAACATCGACAACACCTTTAGCCGTTAACGGTAGCGTACAGCAGGGTACTATTTTGGGCTCACCATCTTTGCTGGTATGGGTCATGGTAACTATTACGCGTTTGGCGCCATTAGACAGGTCCATGGCTCCGCCAACACCAAGCAACGGTTTGCCAGGAATTGCCCAATTCGCTAAGTTGCCGTGTGCGTCTACTTCGAGTGCGCCCATAACTGCAACATCTACGTGACCCCCGCGAATCATGCTAAAAGATGCAGCGCTATCAAAATAAGCTGCGCCAGGTAGAGCGCTTACGGGTATTTTGCCTGCATTTACAGGGTAATCCATAGCGCCCCCGGTTGCGGGGCTTGGGCCTACGCCTAGCATGCCATTTTCAGTGTGTAAGGTTAGGTTGTGAGCTGGTGTAATCAGCTCAGCCACAAGAGTTGGAATGCCAATACCAAGATTAACAATGTCGCCAGATTGAAGCTCATCCAATACTGCGCGAGCAATGTTCAGGCGAGAATTGGCTGACTCCTTGTTGATTAGTTCTACTTTTGCTGAGGAGCCTAGATCGGTAATTACCAGGCTTGCCTGGACAAGAAAATCGATATAACAGCCAGGCGTATGGATGAAATTAGGGTCGAGTTGGCCGGCAGGTACAATTTCTTCCACTTCTGCAATGACTAAATCCGCTGCGGTCGCAACTGCCTGATTAAAATTATTTTCAGTTCTTCGATATTGCAAGTTACCGAGTGTATCTGCCTTCCACGCCCGTACTAAGCCGACATTGCCGCGCAGTGGTTTAATTAAAACCATCTCTTGTCCATCGATGATTCTTGTTTCGAGATTTTGAGAAATTAATGTGCCTGCAGATGTTGGCGTAAAAAAACCGCCCAGTCCGGCGCCGCCGGCACGGATGGCCTCACCAAGATTCCCTTGGGCAATCAGTTCAACATCCAGTTCTCCAGCTTGTGCGGCAGCTACCGCTTCAGGATTGCTGGTAAAAAACGAACCAATCGCTTTTTTAATTTGCCTGTTGCGCAACAGACGTCCCGCACCGAGACCTGGTTCGCCAACGTTGTTACCGATGTAGGTAAGGTCTTTTATGTTGGTTAGGGCAAGGGTGTGGAGGATGTGGATTGGGTGACCCGTCATCCCAAATCCACCCACGACGAGAGTGTCTCCGGATTTTATTTTTTGTGCTGCTTCTTCTAAGGTTATTTGCGGCACTATTCTCATGTGGGTCTCATTTGGTTCTCTTAGGGCTCTCAAAAAGTTCGCACGCTCAATTGAAATTCTCGATTATCTGGAATTTGCAGTTGTGCAACGCTTAAATGGTAGTGAAATTAGCGATTTAAGTTGAATTTGAACGTAAAAAATAATGTAAAAATATCTCTCATGATATTTGATCATAGTCAGTGAAGTCGTCGTGTATTGTCAATGCAGCACCGTTAGAAAATAATATTAAGAGCATAGATAAAAACACCTTGACACAGATAAGTCGGGAGGGTGGTAATACGAACGGAAAAATAATTGTGATGCATTGTTGATTAAGTAGTAACTTAACTATAACTAAATCTTAGAGGGGAATATTGTGATCACATCGAAAAAGAATAAATTCCTGCACAGTAGACGTAATTTCTTAGGTACAACCGCTGTTGGCACAATGGGTTTGTATCTTTCATCCGTTGCATCATTTGGTTTTGCCCAAGATGTCCGCATGGCAACTATTGGCAATACTGTTTCAACCCAAAATGGTAAGGTGCGAGGGTTGTTGAGAGATAGCGTACAGCAGTTTTGGGGTATCCCTTATGGAGCTTCTACTGCTAATGAAAACCGCTTTATGCCACCTCAGTCTGTTAAACCTTGGTCAGATGTACGTGATCAATTTCATATTGGTAATCGTAGTTATCAAGCACCCGGTGTAGGCGAGCCAGCTCCCGTTGTGCTCGCCATGAATCGGCTTGAGACTGAAGGTGAAGACTGTCTTAACTTGAATGTATTCACACCTGGCACCGATAATCGAACACGTCCAGTAATGGTGTGGATGCACGGTGGTGGTTTCTCTTCAGGGTCTGGCAACTACCTAATGTATGACGGTACAAATCTTGCTAAACAAGAAGACGTGGTCGTGGTAGTAGTTACGCACCGCTTGAATATTTTTGGTTTGATGCATCTTGCCGATATGGGCGATGAGCGTTGGGCGCAATCAACCAACGTAGGTGTGCAAGATCTGGTGGCTTCCCTACAGTGGGTTAAAGACAATATCGCAGAGTTTGGTGGCGATCCGGGTAATGTCACAATCTTTGGTCAATCCGGGGGCGCAGGTAAAACCACTACCTTGATGGCAACCCCTTCTGCTAGTGGTTTGTTTCATCGATGTATTGCTCAAAGTGGTTCGGCCATTACAGGTGTGTCTGCCACTGATGCTAGTGCAGCCACAGAACAATATCTAAGCAAGCTCGGAATAGGTAAAAATCAATTAGATAAACTCCAAACACTTACTCCTAAGCAAATACAGGATGCTTTTTATAGTGAGCCGGTCATTCCACGGTTTGGTAACGGCCCCGTGATAGATGGATCCATTATTCCTCGCAACCAATGGAGCCCAACTGCGCCGTCTTTTTCGGCGAATGTTCCGCTAATGGCTGGTTCAACCCAAACTGAAAATGGTTGGGTGGGCCCTCCCGCATTTGAACTTGCAGATGCAGAAATGCTTGATTTATTCACTAGTCGAATTGCGGGTGGTAATCAGGCAAAAGGCACTGAGTTATTGAATCTCTACAAAAACAAATATCCGAACACTCGCAACAGAATGCTGTGGTTAACAGCCGAGTCGGATAACACCAGACGCTGGGACGCTCAATTGCTTAACCGCTTGAAAACGGAGCAGGCAGCAGCCCCAAGTTATCTTTATCTTTTCAATTGGCATTCACCAGTACATGACAATCGGATGGGTTCATATCACACACTCGATATCCCTTTTGTGTTTAATAACGTAGATGTTGCTGCCTCCATGACAGGCGCTGCAAATACACGTTACGAACTTGCCCATGTCATGAGTGCAGCCTGGGCTGCTTTTGCAAGAACTGGCAATCCGAATCATGTAGATATGAAAAATTGGCCAGTCTTTAACGCTACTGATTATCCCACCATGGTGTTTGGTGATGAAATTGTAGCCAAAAATGATCCTAATAAAGCCGAGCGTCTTGCGTTAGCTGCTTTACGCTAACCCTAGTTAATAAACCGGTAACTGACAGAAAAGTGATGGAGCCAAAAAATGATTAACTTCCGTAAAAAGCAAATTACCTCAGTCCTGTTTGGGCTTGGTTGTGCGCTGACGGCCGTTTCTGCAGTCGCAGAAATTGACTTGAGTGGCTTTTAATTAAAAGCTAAGAACCAACTAATAAAAAGCAAAAAAGATAAATGCGCTGTAATGCTGGTTGTGGTTATAGCGCATTTTTAATTTAGGTATTCATACAGCAAAAACTGGCTGTCGGCGTTGCCCTGAAATTCCAGGGTGCAGTTTTTTAGTGCATCTGGGATCTTCCATTCAAAATCATTTTTAAATGCTAGTCTTTTCTTGGCGCTATTAGCGCAGACCATATCAATGTAATCGACTGATCCCTGCAATCCTGTGATTCCCATTACTCTGCGTGTAGAAGTAACAAAAGACCACGACCCGTGAATCAGTTTAACTGTTGAGCCAATCGGTTGTTCTAAATTAAGTGCCTGGTTCAGTTCCGCAACTTTGGGAGTCAAATCTGCAAGCAGGGATGGATCGTTACCCACATTAGCTTTGGACTCGAGGATTTTGTAAACCTGCAGAGCTTCACCAGTCTGATTGTTGGCAAGCGCCAGCACAAATCGTTTTTTCATCGCTATACCATAGCTTGCTAGGTCCAAAAATTCATCAGTATAGAGGCTATCATTTACCTTTATGCGAGAGTCAGGCCGTACTGAAGGTCTGACTGCCATGCTGCGTGCCGTGGCATTGCGACTCGCAATCAGTGCCTCATGGGGGCGCTCGGTTGCAATATAAATATTCGTCAATTGATCTTGTATAAGAGCGTATTCGAACAGATAGACAGCTTTGGTAGCGAGCAGGAGTTTTGCTAGCGTTTCGGCTTCTGCAAATTTTTTGTCACTTACCAGTCGCAACAGGTTTGTGTATTCAGTTTTTAAATCCTCGGAAATCCCAGGAGCAAAGGCGCCCCGCTCAATAATACGCATGTCAAGTTTCGGCCAAGCCACCGCTGCGCCCGCTACAGTGGCTGGGGTAAAAGTGCTTTCCTGCATTCCTTTTACCGCAAGTTCTAAAAAGGCCGCATCGTAGAAGCCGTCCAATACTTCAACCGCTGTTACCTTGCCTGCTTCATTGATGCTTATTCTGAGATCGACCAAGCCTTCTCGAACCGGTTCATCATAGCCAAAAGAAAATGCCCGTTGTAATACGTAGGGGTCATAAGTTGACTCACCTTTGTGTACTTGCGCCAACTTGAATCCGCCGAGGGTAAAGTCGGGTCCACTCAGCAGTGTCTGGGCCTTGCTGGCTGCATGTGCACATATAAATACACCAGCAAGTAAAATCCGCATTAACCCTTTACTGATAATTTGGTTCACGCTTGTTCCCTTATTGAATTTAGGTTTCGTAAACAACTATATTTCAATGGTCAGATCAAAGCCTTCTTCATTCATAATAAATTGGCCATCCATTACTGCATACAGCCACTTGGAAGATTTTGCTAAACCTCCGAGCGGGTACAGATGGCACTGAGTAATGCCGCAGTTCGGATCTTCGGCCTGATAACGCGCCAGATCGCGGGTGATTTTGTCGGGCATACGTGTGGTCAACAGCTTCGCAATATTGGCGGCTTGTTTGGTGATAATACGCATGGACGGGCCAATACCGCAGGCAGTGGCGTGAGCTAACAAAGTTTTGATGGTGGCCAGTCCTGGAATGCCGATATGGATTGGCAGTGTGTTGCCTTCTGCGCGAATTCTGCGATCCCATTCGATGATGGGAGCAGCTTCAAAACAAAACTGGGTTGTTATGTACATGTCGATACCGTGTTCTTTGGCGTAAGCATTTTTTTCTAGCAACGCTTTGGTCACATCAGCGGGGGGGATGTCGGGAGATCCTTCAGGATGCCCTGCCACGCCTAATTTCATGATGCCGTATTTTTGAAACAGACCGGTGCGCAAAATTTCTATGGAGCTGGAAAAATCTCCAACGGGGTTATCAACACCGCCACCAATCAGCAAAGCTTCATCAACCTTTGCTTCGCCCTGCATGATTTTAAGATTCTCTTCAAAAAATTTCAGGGTGGGAATAGAGCGGGCGGCAAAGTGGGGCACGGGTTTCATGCCTTCAAGGGCAAGCCGTTTAACCGTGGCAACAGTATCGGCGATATCAGAACCCGGCAAGAAGGTGACATACACGGTTGTGCCGGGGCGCAGTAGTGTGCGGAAATCTTCAACTTTTTTGGCGCCGTTAGGTGTGACCTCCAGAGAACAGTTGGTCAGAAATTTAGTGATGTTGTTGGTTTCAGTGGACACAGCTAAGTACCTTTAAGGGAAGGAGAAATGGGGTTCAAATATGGGGGCGCATTCTAACGGGCAGAGGGGGCTTGGGTAAACTCAAGGATTGCGGCTGTGAGCTGACTCAGTTCGTCTGATTTGATGATGTAGGGCGGCATTACATAGACTAAAGTGCCGAAAGGCCGAATCCACACGCCACGTTTAACAAAAAACTGCTGTGCTTGGGCCATATTGACCGGAGTACGCATTTCTACCACTCCCATTGCACCTAAAACCCGTACATCTTTGACCTGGGTGCTGTCACGGCATGGACCCAGTTCGTGCCACAGTTGCGCCTCAATAGCGGCAATACGCTGCTGCCAAGGTGAAGCAAGCAGCAAGTTTATACTCGCTACAGCTACAGCACATGCCAACGGGTTGGCCATAAAAGTGGGGCCGTGCATAAAGACGCCACCAGCATGCGAAATAGCTGTACTGATGTCACTTGTGCATAAAGTCGCAGCGAGGGTCATATAACCACCAGTGAGAGCTTTGCCCAAGCAAAGAATATCAGGCGTGATACCCGCGTGTTCACAGGCAAACATCTTGCCACTGCGGCCAAAGCCGGTGGCGATTTCATCGGCAATTAATAACACGCCATATTCGTCGCAGAGTTGGCGGACCTGCCGCAGATAGTCAGCTGCATAAAAATACATACGGCCTGCACCCTGCACGATGGGTTCGAGAATAACCGCTGCCAGCACTTGATGTTGGGCAGCCAGCACATTTCGCATTTCGTCCAGTTCGGACGCTGGGCAAATTTCACCAAAGGGAGTTTGGGGTTCTGTCACAAACAAGTGTGGTTGCAGCACTGCATTAAATAGATGATGCATACCCGTCGTCGGATCGCTCACTGCCATCGCCGCAAAAGTGTCACCGTGGTAGCCCTTGCGAATGGTCAGCAACTTTGATTTGGAATGCTGCCCCAAGCTGATCCAATACTGCAGGGCTAGCTTGATTGCCACTTCTACACTGACCGAACCGGAGTCGCACAAAAATATTTTGTCGAGTCCGTTTGGCGTTAACTCGACCAATAATTTGCCCAGTTCAATGGCGGGTGCGTGGGTAAGCCCCCCAAACATCACATGCGACATAAGTCCCAATTGGGCTGTAACTGCAGCATCCAGCACTGGCTGCCGGTACCCGTGAATTGCACTCCACCAGGAGGCCATGCCATCGATCAACGTGGTGCCATTTTCCAGTTCCAAACGAACACCTGATGCGCCTATTACAGGATATACCGGCAGCGGTTCTTGCATGGATGTGTAGGGATGCCAGAGGTGCTGGCGATCAAAATCCAGATCGATCATGGCGGGTCAGTG
The DNA here is from genome assembly GCA_903844415.1 of uncultured Gammaproteobacteria bacterium. GTDB lineage: Bacteria > Pseudomonadota > Gammaproteobacteria > Pseudomonadales > Pseudohongiellaceae > CAILUG01. Next base: position 5,263 of record CAIMTR010000132.1, on the reverse strand, counting down.
TCACGCTGTTTAGGGCTAGTAGTGGCTGGCAAGTAAATACACTGCAAGCACGGATTACAAGTGTGGGTTTAGGCTCTTGCCAAACACCACACATGCACCTGGAGTTCGGTATGGCTGTGTTTGTGCAGCAACCGGGCCAGTTCAGCCACGGTACTCATTGTGGTTACCACATCATCGATTATCACAACTGAGGAGTAGCCAAGATCTAATGCATTCGGTGCCAGTGCAAAAGCGCCGCGCAGATTACGTTTGCGTTGTTTTGCATTCAAGCCTTGTTGCGTGGCGGTGTGCCTGACCCGTTGCAATAAATTCGGTACCACGGGGATCTCTAATGCTGCACCTAGTTGCTGTGCTATGAGCAGGGCCTGGTTATAACCCCTTTCACGCAAACGGATGGGGTGCAAAGGCACTGGCAACAGAATCGCCGGCAGCTGTCTATCCTGATAGAACTGGCGTATTTCAGCCAGCAGCAGGGTTGTTAATACACGGCCATGCTGCAGCCGGGCTTGATATTTATATTGGCTAATTAAAGCTTTTACTGGGGGTTGGTAGGCAAACCCTGCGACAGTGGTTTGAATATAACCGCCCTTACGCAGACACTTGCCACACAGCTTATGGGTTGTAGAGTCGGGCGGCAGCGGCAAAGCGCAACCTAGACAGGGATGTTCGATACGAATAAAGCTGGCATGGCATGCTTGGCATAGATCAAATTGGGTGTGGCTGGGTTGGTGGCAGGCCACACAAACGCCTGGCAAAAGGAAATATTGTATGTTTTTTAGCCATATAGAAACTTTGTTAAGCAGACTGGTTGACATAGGCGAGAGGCGCACTACCATTGCCTGCAAGTAGGGAAAATCCATTTACTTACCGCACTACCCTCACTTAAGGGTCGCGGCAGCGCCTTCAGTCTAGTCCAGAATGTGCAAGCTGCCAGCTTTTCTGCTCTCGAAGTTAAGCTGCTCCCGAAACTTTTTTGCTCACAAAGCTAAGCTGCTTACAAAGAATTAGGAATCAACATGTCTGTCCTCCCGCGTCACGATTGGCACAATCACGAAATCGATGCTCTGTTTCAACTCCCGTTCAACGACCTGTTATTTCAGGCACACAGCACTCACCGCTTGCACTTCGATCCGAATGCGGTACAGATCAGTACTTTACTTTCGATCAAGACAGGTGCGTGTCCCGAAGATTGTAAATATTGTTCACAAAGTGGTCACTACAACACCGAACTGGAGAAAGAAAAATTACTAGCGGTGGAAAAAGTATTAGAGGAAGCGCAGCGTGCCAAAGCGAATGGCGCGTCACGGTTTTGTATGGGGGCAGCGTGGAAACATCCTTCGCGGAAAGATTTCCCAGCGGTGCTGGCTATGGTCAAAGGGGTGCGCAGACTTGGTCTTGAAACTTGCATGACACTGGGCCAACTTGATCAAGAGCAAACCCAGGCACTGGCAGAAGCCGGCCTCGATTATTACAACCATAACATCGACACATCCCGCGAGTACTACGACAAAATCATAACCACACGTAAGTTTGAAGAACGCCTCGATACACTAGCGCATGTGCGTGAGGCGGGGATCAAAGTATGCAGCGGTGGCATTGTAGGCATGGGTGAAAGTGCACGTGACCGTAGCGGGTTTTTACGTGAACTGGCAAATCTGCCCCAACACCCCCACAGTGTACCCATTAATAATCTAGTCAAGATCAAAGGCACGCCCTTGGAAAATGTTGCCGATCTGGATCCCTTCGATTTTGTTCGTATGATTGCGGTTGCGCGTATTCTGATGCCGAAGTCACACGTGCGGTTGTCGGCAGGGCGTGAGCAGATGAACGATCAGATGCAGGCCTTGTGTTTCTTTGCTGGTGCCAATTCCATTTTTTACGGTGACAAATTGCTGACCACCTCCAACCCGCTGGCCAATGATGATATGGCGTTGTTTGCACGGTTGGGGATTCATCCCGAAGTCAGGGACAGTAGTTCACCCGAGTTTGCTGCTGTGCCAGAGTCGGCCAATCTCCCTGTTTATTACGATGCTACCGCAACACACTGACAAGTGGAGTCTTGCGTGAACAGTTTTACCCGTACCTTGACCGATCGCTTGCAAGAGCGCAAAGCGGAGCATTTATATCGGTCGCGCCGCATACTTGCTTCGCCGCAAGCGCCGGAAGTGTTCTGCGGTAAGCAAAGTTTTGTGGCGTTCTGCAGTAATGATTATCTAGGGTTGGCGAATCATCCCGAGGTGATAGAAGCCTTCAAACACGGCCTGGATAAATATGGTGCTGGCAGTGGCGCGTCACATTTGGTGACTGGCCACAGCGCCGCTCATCACGCACTCGAAGAAGAGCTAGCAGCGTTTACCGGCAGAAGTCGAGCCTTGCTGTTTTCCAGTGGCTATATGGCCAATGTGGGCGTTATCTCATGTCTGCTGGGCAAGAATGATTATGTGTTTGAAGACAAACTCAATCACGCTTCATTGCTTGATGGGGGCTTGTTCAGTAATGCGCATTTCAAGCGTTACCCTCATGGCAATCTCGACAAATTGGCTGCTTTATTACAAATTGTTGATGGCGAAGGTTTACGATTAATCGTCAGTGATGGTGTGTTCAGCATGGATGGAGATGTAGCACCGCTGGCAAATTTGCTGGATTTGGCCGAGCAGCAGCAGGCTTTAGTAATGCTGGATGATGCCCATGGGTTTGGATTTCTGGGCACTCACGGTGGTGGATTGTCAGAAGCAGTGCGTGAGCAAGGGGTTGTTGTTGATGAAAACCGACTGCCTATTTTGGTGGGCACGCTGGGTAAGGCGTTTGGCACTGCGGGTGCATTTGTTGCTGGCAGTGAAGCATTAATTGAAACACTCATTCAGTTTTGTCGTCCTTATATTTATACCACTGCACTGCCAGCTGCAGTGGCGGAAGCAACTCGATGCAGTTTACGTTTGCTGCAAGGTGAAAATTGGCGCCGCGAGCATTTAAGGCAATTGATCGAAAAATTTCGGCAGCGTTGCTTGGAACTCGCTCTGCCCCTTATGCCATCGACAACTCCCATTCAGGGCTTGCTACTGGGTTCGTCAACCGCAGCTTTGGCAGTGAGCCATATTCTTGAAACACATGGTTTGCTGGTGCCAGCCATTCGACCTCCCACAGTGCCGCTAGGCAGTGCACGTTTAAGGATCACACTCAGTGCTGCACATTCCATGGCGCAGTTGCAACACTTATTGGATGCACTGGAACAGCTTGCCCCGACCATTCGTTCTCACGCGAATCAATCCGTGTGAGTAAATTTGAAGAAGTACACATGCAAGATACTGATACCCCTGCGCAAACGCGTGCCTTCACCACTATTGATCGCTTAAAAATTGCCCGCTCCTTTGGCAAAGCCGCCATTCATTACGATGACCATGCTGATTTGCAACGGCAAGTAGCAGACGAGTTATTGGCATTTATTCCGCAGTTTAAGCCCGTTACGCACGGCCTTGATCTTGGTTGTGGCACAGGGTATTGCAGCAAAAAATTGCGGCAACTCTTCCCTGAGAGCAGGCTCTTGGCCCTCGATCTTGCACTGCCTATGTTGCAAACAACAAGAGCGCTACAGATAAACGAATTGGCGTTGGTCTGTAGTGATGCTCAGGCGCTACCGCTGGCAAATGATCTCTTTGATTTGGTTGTGTCGAATCTCAGTATGCAGTGGTGCGCAAATTACGCAGTATTTTTTAGTGAGTTGTTGCGGATCACGCGCAGCGGCAGTTCGGTTTTGCTCAGCACTTTTGGACCACAGACTTTGCGTGAAGTCCGAGCAGCGTGGGCAAAAGTTGACACTCAGGTGCATGTAAACGAGTTCGTGCCTCTGCATTTTTTGCAGCAACAAGCACAAGAGGTAGGCTTTAGCTGCTACAGCAAGGTGCTTAGTGTGCAGCGCGGTTACCCGTCATTACGCGCCCTCGCCGCAGAGCTCAAGGGGCTGGGAGCTCACAATATGAACCAGCAACAAAATACGCGTCTGACCACCCGCAAAAATTTTGCAGATGCAGAGCTGGCTTTCGAACAAGCTCAGTCATCGAACAATGTGACAGCAGTAACCTATGAGATTTTTTTCCTCCACTTACAAAAACCGTAAATGCGGTTTAAAGAGTTGTTAACACGCACTGTTTGGATTTCATCACCACTACTATGACCGATCTACGCAAAAGTTTTTTTATTACGGGCACTGACACTGATGCAGGTAAAACCCTGGTGTGTTGTGCCTTGCTCAAGGCGGCCGCTTTGGCAGGTTATTCAACGGCAGCAATCAAACCTGTCGCTGCCGGTGCCAGTATGACTGCCGGGGGCTTACGCAATCAGGATGCTTTGCTGTTGCAGGCGGCTAGTACTTTTCAGTTGCTGTATGAACAAGTTAATCCGGTGTGTTTTTCCCAAGCAATGGCGCCGCATCTTGCAGCAAAAAAAAAAAACAAGCGGCTACAAGTCGAACGGCTGGCCGGATTCTGTCGAGGGGTGATGATGCATCGTGCAAATCTCACCTTAATCGAAGGTGCCGGGGGCTGGCGCGTTCCACTAAATGATCAGGAATATATGTCCGACCTGGTAAAACAACTAAAAATACCGGTAATTCTGGTAGTGGGAATGAAGTTGGGGTGTCTTAATCATGCCTTGCTTACGGCTGAAGCAATATATCGAGATGGGCTGCATATTGCAGGCTGGGTTGCCAATCGGCTAGATCCAGACATGGTGTGTTATGAGGAAAATAGGGACACTTTACAGGCACAACTGGAAACTCAATTATTGGGTGAAATTCCGTTTCTGCCATCGCCTGTCGATTTTGCACAGTTAGCAGGGTGCTTTGCTCTGGATCAATTGATGAAGGCTTGAAAGCTGCTAGTTTTGCCCTCTTTAAGCTGCCGGTTATAATACTTATCGCTCCGGATTTACGATCCGATTCGCAACAGGAACAAACATGTCCACCACGCCATCGCCCATTGTCGTTTGCGCGCTCTATCATTTTGTGACTCTCGACAAGCATCAGGCTCTGCAGGCTCCTTTGCTCGAGATTATGCAAAAACACAGTGTTAAAGGCACTGTGCTGCTGGCAGCGGAAGGCATTAACGGTACTGTTGCAGGAACCCGTGCTGGGATCGATGCGGTGCTGACTTGGCTTAAATCAGATCCGCGTTTGCAAGATCTAGATCACAAGGAATCGTTTGATGATGAAATTCCCTTTTACCGGAGCAAGGTAAAGCTGAAAAAAGAAATCGTTACTATGGGGGTG
>CAIMTR010000131.1 GCA_903844415.1 uncultured Gammaproteobacteria bacterium | reverse complement strand
TTGCCTTTTAATTGCGGGTTATGAACGAAAGCAGCCAGTGCAACTAAGCCCACACCGATAAAAAATACGCGCTGCATTATGCACAAATGACACGGCTCAAGCATCATTACGTGTTCCATGTACAAGGCTATCCCAAGCAAGGCCACACAGAACAGGAAAGTGTAGAGGCTTAACAGGCGTGTAGTGAGAAAGGGCATTGGGTAGGTTCTCTAACTGTTATTCATATTGTGCAGATAAGTGGCAAAATCCAGCTTATCAAGTTGTTCGATATTGATACGTTGCTGATTGGCGGTTTGACTCATGATCTCAAAATTGGTCATTTTGTCCGTGCTCAATTTTAAGCCGCGGAAATAGTCGCTGTGGGCGAGGGACTGATTCATGGCGAACTGGAAATAGGGGGTTTTGAGTTCGCGCATACGTTGCAGCACTTTAGCTGAGGGGGTGAGTTCACTATTGGTAATTTTTGCCACCTGTTCGCGGGTGGCAGCACTATGACTGGTAGTGCCATGGATGTTATCCATCAAGAGAGCAATATCGGCAATTTCTGCCAGAATATCATGCGCCCAATCCCGCATCTTGACGGTATTGCCAGCATCTGTGAGTTGCAGTGCAGGGTCGCGGCCTTGTTTGACTACAGCTTTTAGGTTGGCATCAATCGTATGAAATTCATCGCTGTCGGACAGTGGGCTACTGCGCAACAGGCAGAACAACAGAAAACAATTGAGAAAGGTCATCTGAGCCTCATCAATACCAAGAGGCAGAAACGGATTGAGATCTAGGCATCTTACTTCGATATATTCCACACCTTCTTCCCGCAGTGCCTGCACTGGCCTCTTCCCGGAAGCGGCAATACGTTTGGGCCTGATGGTGCCGTAAAATTCATTCTCAATTTGCAGCACATTAGCATTGAGCTGAGTGGGCGCACCATCGGGGCTGACAAAATGGGCATAAGGTTCGTACGGAGTCTTGATGGCCTTTTGTAAACCGTCGGTATATTGGTCGAGACTGTTGTAACTGATGTATAGACCAGCCTGTGCCTTGCTCGTATAACCTAGATCACCCATGCGTAAAGATGTGCCGTAGGGCAAATACAGAGACCAGTCATCGTAATTTTCGAGGCCGTGGTTGGGGTTATTACGCACAAAACTTTTGCACAGAGCAGGCGACGCACCAAACAAATAAATAAGCAGCCAGGAGTAACGGCGAAAATTGCGGATAAGTGCAAAATATTGCTCGGTCTTGAATTGTTGTAATGGTGCAGTGGTACCTAGTTGGGTTTGGTAGAGGCTCCAAAACTCATCCGGCAGTGAAAAATTGTAATGGATGCCCGCAATTGTCTGCATGGTGCGACCGTAGCGAAACCCAAGTCCATTTCGGTACAGCGTTTTCAGGCGGCCGATGTTGGAAGTGCCGTACTGAGCAAGGGGAATGCTGGCGTCGTCAGTAATTACACACGGCATGCTGGAGGTCCACAGCAATTCTTCCCGGGGCAATTGTGAAAAGGTAAAAGTGTGTACGTCTGCTAGAAACGCAAGGCTGTCTTTCGGGCTGTGGTAAACCGGAGTAATAAACTCCATCAGTGCTTCGGAAAAATCGGTGGTGATGCAGGGATGTGTCAACGCTGATCCTAGGCCTGCAGGATGCAGGCTCTGGGCCAGCTGGCCAGCGGGGTTTATTCGCAGACTTTCTTTTTCCAGACCATGGCTGATTTGGGTCAGGCACGAGATGCCTGAAGTTTGTTTCAGCATGGAAAGATTGCGCTTTAATTGTGCTGACAAAAGAAACTTCCTGTTTAGAGCGGGTCTGGCAATCGCACCTGCAACTGCTAATTTGATCTATGCCGTTGTTGCCACTTCACCTTCTACGGGCCCTTCTACAGGCCTTCTACAGGGCGCCAGGCTGGTCGCTGCACCTGCAGTTGGCGTTTAAAGTTGCTAGCAGAGATGTTGTAAGTGTTCAAAAAATAAGGAGTTTATGCATAAGGCTACGTCCATATTTTTGCGGCTCATCATTATGCCACATGAGCAACGAGTTAAGTAAAGCGCTAAAACCTAAGATTCAAGGCTATCCCTTTTGAAACGCTGAATAAGGCGGCGATCTTGTTTGGTGGGTCGGCCTGCATGGGGGTTAGCCATGGCATTTTGCGCTTGGCGTTCGGCGGCCAGTTGGGTGCGTTTGGCGAGGCTGGCGGGTGTTTCTGCATAGAGCAAAGCTGCCTGGGGCGCGCCTTGGCGTAAGTTAGACAAACCTTGCACCAATACCGTACGTTCATCCTCACCCTGCCGGATACACAGCTCAAACCCCACAGCAATTTCGCGGCTGCATTTGCAGTGTTCGCCATTGCAATGGACTTTGCCACCATCGATTGCTTGCTTTGCCAGTGAGCGAGTTTTGAAAAAGCGTGCTGCCCACAACCATTTGTCGATGCGAATACTCGCGAGGGCCGGTGCAGAACTAGTTTTACTTATAGTTTGTTTCATTAGGCCATCAACTCCTGAAAATGGACGATCCCAGGAAACTCTGATCTAGGCCGCACTGCCAAGGTGGTGTCCGGTTGCAGGATATGTATAACATTATGTACACCTTCGGTCTTGGCGCAGCGCAATACACTGAGGCTGTCGTCTATGAACAAGCAGCGGGAGTAATCGAGCTTGGCATGTGTGCGCAGGCGATGCCAGAAGCCGGTGTTCTCCTTAGCCAGTTGCAAGTGATGCGAGCTGAAACAGGTGAGTTGTTGTCTATCTAGGCCGGAAGCCAGTAGCTTAATTTCCAAAGCTTTGGGATGGGCATTGGTTACCAGCAACAAAGCTTTACCCTGGGCTTGCAGAAAGGTCAGAAAATCCAGAGCGCCGGGCCGGAAGCGAATCAAATGCTTAATTTCTGTTTTAAGTGCGGCAATGTCCATGTCGACACGGGCGCTCCAATAATCGAGGCAATACCAGTTAAGGGTACCCTGCAGAGAGTCAGACAAATTAATCAGATACTTGCGCGCCGTTGCCTCGTCGCAGCCATGATGGGCAGCGTAACGCACGGGCAAAAATTCCAGCCAAAAATAATTATCAAAATGTAAATCGAGCAAGGTGCCATCCATATCCAGCAACACCGTATCGATCTGTGACCAGTTAACCATGCGCCCCTGCTTCCTCGTTATAATGCTGGGCATTATAGGAGGAGTTGCTGTTTAGCCCCTGCTTTACTTCGTCATGCTAGTGTAGCTGGCTGGCACCCGGCCTACACGGCTGCTATCGGGAACCCTGCGTAAGCTTGAGGCTGAAGCGAGAAGTCTGCAGCAAAGCTTGCGACTCGATTTCTCTGACTATCTTACGAACAACGATGCTCGTTGAGGGCTTGAAGAAAAGCGGGCTGATTTTGTATGAGCTTACGAGGTGGGGTCCAGAAGTGGTGCCCAAGGGCGGAATTGAACCACCGACACAGGGATTTTCAATCCCTTGCTCTACCGACTGAGCTACTTGGGCATTCTCTTCTAAACACTAGCGGCACTACTTGCTTCTATCCTTAAGATGCCGTGCGCTTGCACGATTCCTTGCGATTTCCTTACCGCTAATCGCTCCTATTGGGCTGACGCGAAAGGCGCGTATTAAACCCGCGCGGGTTGCATGAGTCAAGGCTGAATCCGTTAATCCCTTGTGGCTATTCAATATGTGGATCAGGGCTTTTTAGTTTCTGGCACATAACCATCTGCTTTCGCGAAGTCCTGATTGGAAAAAAATTTGTCCATTTCCTCATGCAAAAACTTGCGGTGCTCTGGATTAATCATGCTGAGCTGCTTTTCGTTGATCAGTTGTATCTGGTTTGCCTGCCATTCCAGCCAAGCTTGCATTGAGATATTGGTAAAGATGTCTTGGCCTCTGGGGCCTGGAAAAGGCGGAACAACCAGGCCTTCCAGTTCTTTTTGGTACTTTCGACAAAACACTTTTGCAGGCATGAGGGTCTCGGTATGAATATGGGTATAAGAAACGCGTTGTCAGAGCGCAGCCAGTTTGCTTAATAACTTTTTTATTGGTGCGGCCAGGCCAAGTTCTGCAGGTTGGCGTAGATCATACCAATGCCAACGTTCGTTCTCCATGATACTTATGTGCCCCTTGCTCAATGGAATCAATACTGGGGTTATATCTAGATGAAAATGACTAAAAGTGTGACGGACACTGGGCCACTGGCGTGTGGAGTTATTATCGAGCATGAGCTGGCTGTGCAAGGCGGGATCAAAACTACTGATGTCGGCGGTTTCAGGGAAACTCCAGAGCGAGCCCCAAATACCTTGCGGAGGGCGTTTTTCCAGCAGCACCTGTTGCTCAATTTGATTATGAAAAATCAGCATAAAAGTGCTTTTTATCGGCAGTACCTTGGTGGGTTTTTTATGCGGGAATTCGGCGGTACGATTGCTTTGGTTAGCCTGACACAGTACTGACAGTGGGCACAGTGGGCAAGCTGGTTTGCTGCGCGAGCACAGTGTCGCTCCCAGATCCATAATGGCCTGTGTGTAGTCGGCGCAGCGCTCTACGGGTGTCAGAGAGTCGGCATAGTGCCAAAGTTTTTCTTGCACCTTGGGTTGGTCGGGCCAGCCTTCCACACAAAACACACGGCTCAATACTCGTTTGACATTACCATCCAAAATGACCCCACGCTGGTGTGTGCCCAGCGCAATGATAGCGCCTGCTGTGGAACGGCCGATGCCGGGCAATGCAATTAATAGTTCGATCGTTTCTGGAAATTTACCGGCATATTGCTGAAGCACCAATTGCGCTGTTTTATGCAAGTTACGCGCACGGGCGTAATAACCAAGCCCAGCCCAATGATGCAATACGGTGTCATCGTCAGCCTCAGCCAAGGCGGCAACAGTAGGAAAACGCTGCATAAAACGTTGATAGTAGGGAATTACAGTATTCACCTGGGTCTGCTGCAGCATAATTTCCGACACCCACACCCGGTACGGAGTTGCTTGCTGTTGCCAGGGTAAATGTTTGCGGCCGTGGTGATCGAACCAGGTCAGTAGAGTAGTGCTGAATTCGTGGTCAAGCATAAGTGCTGAGTGTGACGCCGGCAGGTGCAATGCTGGTGATTATAACGATGCGCAAGTAGATTGATACGCAAGCAAATAGTTGGCAGTGGCGCAGTTCGATGCAATTTCAAACTGCGGTACAACCGAATAGTCAGTGAAGTGCCTCCAGTTTTGCCGGTATAATCGTCGCCATTGTTGCCACAGTCAGGAAACCTTCATGTCTGAGCGTAAGGCTAGTGTAGAACGCAATACCAACGAAACTCGTATCAAAGTGAGTGTCAATATTGATGGCACTGGCAAATTTAGCATGAAATCCGGCCTGCCTTTTCTGGAGCATATGTTGGAACAAGTGGCTCGGCATGGCTTGATTGATCTAGATATTGTTGCCGATGGCGATTTACAGATTGATGCTCACCATACGGTGGAAGATATCGGCATTACTCTCGGTCAGGCGATTGGCAAGGCGCTCAGCCTTACCGGCATCCGCCGTTACGGACATGCCTATGTGCCACTGGATGAAGCTTTATCACGGGTGGTGATCGATTTTTCTGGTCGGCCCGGGCTGGAATACCATATCCCGTTCAAACGCGGCACCGTGGGCGATTTTGATGTAGATTTGTTTTTCGAGTTTTTCCAGGGTTTCGTTAATCACGCCAAAGTAACACTGCATATCGATAACCTGCGTGGTAACAATGCTCATCATCAGATCGAAACTGTGTTCAAGGCCTTTGGTCGTGCTGTACGCATGGCGATTGAACACGATCCTCGCATGGCGGGAACCGTGCCTTCCACTAAAGGCACTCTCACCGGTTAGTTCTGTTTTTGTTCGTAAGATTCATATGGCTGCATAAATGAAACACGTCGCTGTAATTGACTATGGGATGGGGAATTTACATTCCGTAGCCAAAGCGCTCGAACATGTGGGTCGTGGCATAAAAGTCTCCATTACTGCCGATCCTGCAATATTACGTGCTGCCGATCGTTTGGTCTTCCCTGGTGTGGGAGCCATGCGCGATTGTATGGGCGAAATCAAACGCTTGTGTATCGATGAAATTCTTCGTGAACAAGTCAAGCTTAAACCGGTGTTGGCCATTTGTGTGGGCATGCAGGCATTAATGCAAAGTAGTGATGAAAACGGCGGTGTGGCTTGTATTGGATTATTTGCCGGTAAGGTCCAGCGTTTTGCCGATTGCTTGCAAGATGCCAGCGGACAAGCGCTCAAAGTTCCTCACATGGGTTGGAATCGCGTCCGGCAGTCACGCCCACATGACATGTGGAAGGGCATTGCGGACAACGACAGGTTTTATTTTGTACACAGCTATTTTGCAGTTCCTGACGCACCTGCCGATATGGTGGGCAGCGCTGATTATCCTGCCCCCTTTTGCGCAGCCATGTCGCGCAAGAATATTTTTGCAGTGCAGTTCCATCCGGAAAAAAGTCAGCGCAACGGTTTGCTCCTGCTCGAAAACTTTCTCAGCTGGGACGGGCAATCATGAGTCTGGCCAAACGTATTATTCCCTGTCTTGATTGTGACAACGGGCGTGTTGTCAAAGGGGTTAAATTTCTGGATATCCGCGACGCGGGAGATCCGGTCGAAATTTCAAAACGCTATTGTGATCAGGGTGCAGATGAAATTACTTTTCTCGACATTACTGCTAGTAGCAATGAACGCAGCACCACCATTCATACGGTGGAAGCTATCGCCAGTCAGGTGTTTATTCCGCTGACTGTTGGCGGCGGCATCCGTAAATTGCAAGACATTCGCAATATGTTAAATGCCGGTGCCGATAAAGTAGGCATCAATACCAGTGCAGTGCTCAACCCTGAATTTGTCCGGGAAGCTGCCGAGCGTTTTGGCTCTCAGTGCATAGTAGTTGCGATAGATGCCAAATGTGTTTCAAAACCGGGTGCAGAAAAACGTTGGGAAATTTTTACCCATGGTGGCAGAAATCCAACTGGTCTTGATGCCATAGTTTGGGCGAAAAAAATGGTGAGTTATGGTGCCGGCGAAATTCTGCTGACCAGTATGGACAGGGATGGCACCAAACATGGTTTCGATCTGGAGTTGAACCTCGCCATCAGTGAGGCAGTATCGGTGCCGGTGATTGCGTCAGGTGGTGTTGGTAATTTACAAGATCTGGTAGATGGTATTGTTATCGGTAAAGCAGACGCAGTGTTGGCTGCCAGCATTTTTCATTTTGGGCAATACACCATTCCACAAGCAAAACAATATATGCGTGAACATGGCGTGGAAGTGCGTTAGCCACTAGTTTTCAAAATATTCAAACCCTTTAGGATATTGACTGCCTCGTTGAGCTGGTAGTCTTCTACTAGTACATCAGCAGCAGGCGTTTCGGTAGCGGGAGGTTCTGTTGTAGTTGCAGCATCTACTCCATTACCGTTGGCAAGATGATTGTTAAGATCTGCTTCACGATAAGCGGCAATGCTGTCGGGAATTCGAGTCACCTGACCGCGATCAATGATGATGTCCGGTGTGATCCCCAAGGCTTGAATAGAACGACCCTTCGGCGTGAAGTACAAAGATGTGGTGAGTTTGATGGCGCGGTTATTGCCCATCTGTAACACGGTTTGAACCGAACCTTTACCAAAACTTTGTGTACCCATGATGATAGCGCGTTGTTGATCTTGCAGGGCTCCAGCCACAATTTCCGAAGCAGAAGCAGAGCCGCCGTTAATCAGCACAACCAGCGGCACACCATTGCTGGGATCTTCCGGAGTTGCTTCAAAACGCATGTCGGAGTTTTCTACCCGGCCTTCGGTATACACAATCAGACCTTTGGTCACAAAGGCATCCACCACGCCTACAGCAGCCTGTAACACACCGCCCGGATTGTTGCGTAAATCCAGTACTAGGCCTTTCAGTGGTTGTTCTGCTGTTTGCATTTTGCCTAACGCATCGACTACTTCAGTACCTGTGTCGGCTGCAAATTGAGCAATACGGATGTAGCCGTAACCCGGCTCAATATCACGATAACGCAGACTGCGCGCATGGATGATCTCCCGTGTCACGGTGACTTCAAAGGGTTCGGTTACGCCTTCCCTCAGAATTGTCAGTCGGATAGTAGTGCCAGGTTCACCTCGTAACATGTCGGTGGTATCACCGAGCGTGACTTCCTGCGTGGGGGTGTCGTTAAGTTTGATGATCAGATCTCCCGCCTGAATACCGGCGCGGGCGGCGGGTGAATCATCCATCGGACTAATAATTTTGATGAAACCGTTTTCTATACCTACTTCTACTCCTAGTCCGCCAAATTCCCCTGTTGTGCTTTCCTGCAGTTGATCATAGGCATCGTCAACCAAATAGGAGGAGTGCGGATCGATGCCGGCAAGCATGCCTTTGATAGCGTTTTCTAATAGTGTTTTGTCATCGATAGGTTCGACGTAGGAATTACGAATTTGGTTCAGCACCTGGGCAAAAATACGAACTTCGTCTAACGGCAAGGGTAAGTCAGCATTAGTCTCAGTAACGGGCGCAGAGAGTGGTGCAGAGGGTGGTGCTGAAGTCGCATCTGTAGGGCGCGGCGGCGTAGGCGCAGACTCTTCGGCTGCATAACTGGGAGTAAACGCACACATCAATAAACACATGGTTATTGTGTTGAGAGCAAAAGGAATACTGAGTTGCTGCGCAGATTTTTGTGTCATGGAGTATTACCAGTGAGGTTCAGATTGTGCGTATGCATGTTCATGTATCAATCGCCATGTGTACTTAAAAAGAACAGTTCACTGCTGCTGGTGG
>CAIMTR010000130.1 GCA_903844415.1 uncultured Gammaproteobacteria bacterium | reverse complement strand
CTGGCGTTGTTGGCAGCAATATTCATAACAGCCAAAGCTAAGGCACTACAAACTGCTTGTGGTATTTTCATAGATAATTACTCTGAAGTTAGCCTTGCGGGTTGCCGTATTGATCAAACTGCGGCTTGTTGCAGGAAAACAGCAAAAAAAAAAGATTCTATAAGTATTTCTTTACTAGTCTTTAATTTTCCAGCGACTTATTACCGAACGAAAGCCTTAAATCTGGACGATCAGTAATACTTGGCAACTATTGTATTAAGGAATAGTTAAGGGGAAATGAAGGGAAAAGCAGCGTATCCTAATTTTTAGGTTAAGATTTGGTTAAGATGCTGGCAACAAGTACGGGCTTGCCCCAATATTTTTGCAGTAATTTGTTTTGTTGTTCCACCTCTCCGCTGGTAAAAAACTTTATAACGCCTGTATGGGTAGAATTACCAAGCATGTTTGCAGCTGCCAACCGACGTTGCAATTCTTTGGCGACACCAGCATCCGTATCCACGATAGTGACATCGGCACCCGCCACTTCCCCGATCAAATGGCGGATCAAACTATAATGGGTGCAGCCTAACACTAGAGTGTCGGCCCCAAGGTCGAGCATGGGGCTGATAAATCCGTGTAACATTTTTTTGATTGCTTTTTGATCCGGCTCCATCTGCTCTATCAGCTCCACTAATCCCGGACAGGCGCGGGTGATTATTTTCACCTCTCCTTCGAAACGACTCTGCAAACTCATGAACTTGTCACTGGTAATGGTACCGCTTGTGGCCAGCACTCCCACAACACCAGACGCGCTGAGCGCTGCTGCCGGTTTTATGGCAGGCTCAATACCGATTAATGGCAGGGTGTAACGCTGTCGCAAAAGGGTAACGGCAGCGGCAGTTGCGGTGTTACACGCCAGGACTACTGCTTTTACGCCTTGCTGCACAAAAAATTGCATGATGACTTCACAACGGTTCTGGATAAACACATCCCCTTTAGGTCCATACGGAGCGTGCGCCGAATCAGCGAAATACAAAAGGTTTTCGGCTGGCAGCAACTGCTGGATACCGCGCAGAATGGAAAGACCACCCACGCCAGAATCGAAAACACCTATTGGAGCTTTTGTCATTGAACCCATTGTAAGCCTGTTAAATGTGCCTGATTGTATTGTACTTGGGAGCCTCTGAATAACTCGTCATACCTGTACAGCTGGATAAAGGACGGACTTGTGAGAGGATAACCAGCACAAGCCGCGTGTTATATTGCAGCTCATATTTAAAGCACTCGGAACATCCTCTTGGCACGCACAACAAATCTTCCTCCAGCCATCTGCCTGATGGGACCAACTGCCTGCGGTAAGACCCGGGTTGCGGTAGAACTAATACGGGAGTTTCCATTTGAAATCATCAGCGTAGATTCGGTGCTGGTTTACCGTGGTCTCAACATTGGTGCTGGCAAACCTGATCAGGCAACCCTCGCGCTCGCTCCCCATCGGTTGATCGATATCCGCGATCCAGCCGTCCCCTACTCTGCCGCAGATTTCAGAGCAGATGTGTTGGTAGAGATAAAAAAAGTTTTGGCGCTGGGGAAAATTCCCCTGTTGGTAGGCGGCACCATGTTGTATTTCAAGATTTTGCGTGATGGTTTGGCCGCCATGCCAGCTGCCAAACCAATTGTCCGCCTGCACATACTAGAGCTTGCACAACGCGAAGGTTGGCCGGCAGTGCACAAACGGCTGCAGGAAGTGGATCCGGAGTCTGCTAGGCGTATTCACCCCAATGATCCACAGCGCCTGCAGCGGGCACTTGAAGTGTTTGAAGTCAGTGGCACTACCCTTTCCAGTTTACACAGCCAAAGTCCGGCTACCAATGCCCCTGACCTGCCCTGTGAACTGATTTTTTTGGCTATGTTGCCGGTAGACAGGCTCGCCCTGCATCAGGCAATTGCCATCCGTTTTCACTCCATGTTACAAGCCGGATTGGTGGAAGAAGTCGCGCAACTGCGCGCTCGCGGTGATTTACACAACACACTGCCAGCTATCCGCAGCGTGGGTTACCGGCAAGTGTGGGATTATCTGGAAGGTCACCACGATTATGGAGCAATGGTTGACAAA
This sequence comes from uncultured Gammaproteobacteria bacterium, assembly GCA_903844415.1. Lineage (GTDB taxonomy): Bacteria > Pseudomonadota > Gammaproteobacteria > Pseudomonadales > Pseudohongiellaceae > CAILUG01. The sequence continues at coordinate 533 of CAIMTR010000130.1, read as the reverse complement.
GGCATTACCGCGACCCGCCAACTGGCCAAACGCCAGCTTACTTGGTTACGTAGCTGGCCCAACTTGCATCCAGTCGCGTGTCAGCTTGATGGTGAAGATATCAAAATTGTTAAAAATCTCTTGAATTTGATGTTACCCAACCCCATTAAAGCGTAGGTTAGTAATCTCTGTTGTTTCTATTTCATATTTTTTTTTGACACAGAGTTGGTTTTTTAAGTATCCCCAACAACTAAAATAGTTATTCAGGAGTAATAATCTCATGTCTAAAGGGCATTCGCTGCAAGACCCTTTTCTTAATGTGCTCCGCAAAGAAAAAGTTCCGGTTGCAATTTACCTCGTCAGTGGCATCAAGCTTCAAGGTCAAATAGAGTCTTTTGATCAATTTGTGATTGTCTTGAAAAACACCGTCAATCAAATGGTATACAAACATGCCATTTCTACTGTTGTTCCCTCCCGTCAGGTACGCGTGCCATTGAGCGGCACCGAGGAAGAAGGCGCTCTCGAAGAAGAAATAGAAGAAGATGATGATGATG
>CAIMTR010000129.1 GCA_903844415.1 uncultured Gammaproteobacteria bacterium | reverse complement strand
GGTTGTGCAAAACCAGTGGGTGTCATACCAATTAACAGACATACACTAGCAAGTTTTAGCAAAAATTTACTGAACATATTCACGATCCTGATACCCACTTATGCCGTTGTTCAAAATACCAATTACATTGTCGCCCAGAAGATTGCCCAGACCCTTTAATTCAAATTGCAAAAAGATGCCAGTGTTGGACTCATTCAGACCAAAAAACAATGCGTCATTGTCGATCCACTCGCGTGCCACCATGCGCACATTCCAACAACAATTACTGTATTGCACACCGGCAATGGTTTCCAGGTTGCGTTTGTTAGAATGATCGTAGTTCCAACGTGTTATCCAACCCCAGTCGGCACTCACCGGCCAAATTGCAGACACATCTGTTTGGTTGATACGGTGGTTGAGCCCGGTGGTGATGGAAGGAGCAGTAATGTCTCGATAACGGTAACCGAAATTCAAGATGTGCTGTAGATCCGATTGATATTGTACTTGAAAATTGCCTACATCCACTTCGTTGCTGCTGGTATTCCATTCCATATACGCGTTGGTACGCCAGTTGGACCCCAGTTGCCCGCCTAATTCTCCGGCTAGGGCGGAGCCAGATTGACGTTCTGTCTGGCCTGGTGGGTTCACCAAGGTAACCCGGCGGTCAGCAAAATACTGAATCTGGCCAATACTTGCCTTGGCTTTTTCGTGCCCTTTGTTATCAAAAAGGCGAGACATAAGAGCTAGTGTAAATTGTTTGGTATCACCCACTCGGTCTTTGCCACTGAAGCGGTCGTCACGAAACAATTGGCTAAAACTGAAAGTCAAATCGCTGCTGTCAAATAACGGGATATCGCGCTGATCTTTGTATTGGTTGTAAAGGAAAAAAAGGCGGGGTTCCAAAGTTTGCTGCAATGTGTTGGCAAACCAATTGATATCACGCTCGAAGATTAGGCCACTGTCCACGCTGCCAGTAAAGATACCTCGGGATGGTGACTTGTCATTATTGCGAGCCTGATCTTGTAAATTCCATTGGGCGTATTTGTATTTAATGGTGGGAGTGATAAACCCCGCATTGTTGGACCAGGGCAGACTCAGTTGTGGAGTTAGTGCCAAGCGTGCACCGTTTACCAAGGCCCCCGCATCAATTTGCTGTTGGCTGAAAAGAGATCGTTTGAGGGTACGATCAAACACCACAAATTCTGCATCCACGCCGTATTCGAGGCCTGAATCGAGATAAAAATAAGAGTCCAGATTGAGCCTAGGCAAGCTTTGAAAAGGTTCGTACATGGCCGATACAGTGGGGTCGATAATTTGATAACCTTGGGTGGCAGCGGTCAAGTTCCAGTTATTGCCCTGGTAATTAAGGCTAGCATAACGGTAAAGGTTACTTTGCGTAGTCGTGTAAAGACCGGTGTTGCCTAGGTCCTGAAAATATTCGTAGTCGCTGACAGCAGCATAATCGACAACTGCACTCCAGCCAGGAGCCAACACTGCAGAGTAATCATAATTAAGTAGCCAGCGTGTGGGTGAGGGTGGGCTGTTGCTGCCGGGTAAATTGAGAGCAGCCTTATTGTAAAGATGGTCATTTTCCAGATACTGCATTTGCAGCAGATGTTGCGATGCATCACCCTGATAGCGACCTTCCAGTCCAAGTATGACACCGCGTTCTGCCTGCAGTCGTGGTGTGAAGGTGGCATCATAATTAGGCGCAAGATTTAAATAATACGGCGCTGCCAAATCGATGCCACCATCCCGTGTAGAGCCAACAATGGGAGCTAGAAAACCACTAGCGCGTTTATCGTTAATAGGAAAAGATACCCGAGGCAAATAAAGCACCGGAATATCGTTTACCTTGAGCGTGACATTGCGGGCGGTGCCGCGTCCGGTTTGCGGATTGAGCACTATGTCGCCAGCTACCAGCCAACTGTTGTTGCCAGGTTCGCAGCGTGTGTACACTCCGTTGTCGATTGTAATAATGCCATTGTTATCAGTGCGGACAATAATATCGGCACTGCCACGCGCTCCTGTTGCGTGCAAAATGTAAGAGGCATTTTGCAGGGTGCTGATGCCAGTCGCTTGATCGACTGTTGCTGCGGAGCCGATCAGTAACACGCCCGGGTGGCGAATTTGTACATTGTTCTCCAACTTAAACGACTTCGTATTGTTGTCATAACTGCTACTCTGGGCAGTTACTACCAGATCTTGTTGCAACAATAGCAAATTGCCTTCCACATGAATGATGCCGCTGTCGGCTGCATTAACATTGTTACCATTGAAAATGAGCGTGCCCTCAGGTCCCGGCACTGCGGGGAAAGGTGGCTCGATATAAAGACCGCAACAACCATCAGGAGCTTTAGCCTGTTGCGCGGGGCTTAGCTGATCCCAGCTTACCCAGTCGATGTCACTTGCTTGAGGCAAGGCGGCCTGTTGTGCCAGTACTCTCACAGGATTCAGCAGATAAAGAGTGGCCATGGCACACAGCAGCAACGGATGTCTGACAACAAACAAAGATGGCAACAGGGTGCGGGGGGCGGAGGGGCGGGTCACTTCT
>CAIMTR010000128.1 GCA_903844415.1 uncultured Gammaproteobacteria bacterium | reverse complement strand
ATGAACATGAGAATGAACATGAGAATGAACATGAGAATGATCATGAGAATGAACATAAACAGATCCAGTATTCTTACCTGCCTGCCACTCTTGCTTACGTTAACACTGCCGGCTTGTACTACTACTGAAATTGATGAATTTCGGCAGGGTGAAACCAGCATCTCCGCCAGTGAAAAAATCGTCATTTTAGGTCGTAGGCAAAATAACAATTACGAAACTGAAGGCAGCTTTGTTAATTGTGTTGCCAATATTGTCAGTTCAGGCAAAGACGGCATAACGGTTGTACCTGAACAAGAATTTTTGGATGCCATGTTTCCTTTTTTTGAACCCCGCACTGCGCCCATGCGTACAACTCACTTAAAGGAATTGATGAGCGTGGAAGTTGCGGAGCAAAAATTAGAAGAGTTTGGCGTTGAATATATCGTTTGGCTTGATGGCCTCACGCAACGCACGGATGGTGGGGGCTCCATGTCATGTGTTATTGGACCAGGTGGTGGTGGTTGTTTCGGTTTTGGCACCTGGACAGACGATTCTAATTTTGAAGCGGAAATCTGGGATATGGACACTCAAGAGTCTGTTGGCTCTATCAGCACTGATGCCAATGGTCAGTCTTATATGCCCGCTATTGTGATCCCGATCCCTTTTATTGCGCGCGTGGAAGCTAATGCGTGTAGCGGACTTGGCAATCAACTCAAACAATTTATTAAAGGCAGTTAAGCTGCCTTGCACTTGCTAGCTTGTGGAATATCCATAACTTCAGTTTGGATTAAGATTAACAGGAGTACACTGGAGTTCATGCAAAACCAACCTGCCCTTACATTAAGCCACCAACTTTTTATGCCTTTTACTCGTGTGTTATTGCTCATTACGCTTGCCTGCTTGAATGCTTGTGCTGCCAATCCTACCGGCGGGGCCAATTTTGTACTTATGAGCGAAAAAGGAGAGATCAAAAAAGGCAAAGAAGAACACGAAAAAATTCTGGAACAACAACAGGTTTATCAGGATCCAAAACTCCAAGCCTATGTGGAGAAAGTAGGAAAAAAACTAGCAGCTGTCTCACACCGTCCAGATCTAGACTACGTTTTTACCATCATCGATAGCCCCGACATAAACGCCTTCGCCCTGCCAGGTGGTTATGTCTATATCAATCGCGGTTTAATGGCTTTTCTTACTACGGAAGCACAGTTGGCCGCTGTATTAGGACACGAGATTGGTCACATTACGGCGCGGCATGCCGTGCAACAACAAGCTGCTGGCACTACTTCCAATATTCTTTCGACTGCTGTAGTTCTTGTGACGGGTGTTTCAACACTGGGTGAAACCGCCAGCTTGTTTGGGGGGGCGCTTATAAGTGGTTATGGCCGAGAAATGGAATTGGAAGCAGATGGGCTCGGTGCAGAATATTTAATCAAGGCTGGTTATGAACCAAATGCTATGGTTGAAGTGATCAGTGTTCTGAAAAACCACGAGGACTTTACCAAGAAAACTTCCAATCGCGGCTCTGCATATCACGGCTTATTCGCCACTCATCCGCGCAGTGATACCCGCTTACAAGAAGCTGTCGGCAAGGCAGGTACTTTAGATCAATCAACTGTTGTTACTGCTGCAATTGATCCTGCCGAATTTCGCACTAGTCTAACCGACATGATAATTGGACCAACCTTACAAAATATGACAGGGGATCAAGCGCGTAACCGCTATTACCAAACGTTGCTCAACTACACCATGGTATTTCCAGATGCTTGGACCTTTGCCGAAACCCCCACCACCGTAACAGCTAACGATGCTACCAATAGTGCCTTACTAAAAGTTGAAGTACAGCGCTTGCAAGAAAATATCGAACCGCGTGTGTACCTGCGTGACAATCTGCACATTCCAGATTTACAACAATCGGAGGACTTGTCCCAGTTTGGCTTATCGGGTTACACGGGCATTCGTTCTGATACACAAGAGCGCATTGCTGTAATGTATTATGGACGACGCGCATTTTTGTTCACCGGCACCTCCAATACCGACCCTCTTAGCAAAGCCATTTTGGAGAGCATCAAATCTTTTCGCCCCATCGCACGCAATGAAGGTATTTTTGCCGATCCAGTAAAAATTGCCTGGATTCAGGCTAATGAAAATCTCACGTATGCTGAGCTTGCCAAAGAAAGTCGAATACCAGAATATCCTGAAGACACTCTGCGCCTGATGAACGCAGACTATCCCAGTGGCGAACCTGTTGCTGGTGAGTGGATCAAGATTGCAAATTGAATTTTCGTAATTCGATAATTTTCTTATCAATTTTCTCCATAATAAAAAATAAGCAACAACAATGTACAACTGCCCTTATTGCAACCAGCTTGGCATCACTGCCCTCCAAAAACTTCGTTCTGTTTTTTTTAATCCTGCTATTTGTAAACTTTGCCACCGACCCTCTCATTTACATCTCAAGCATGCCATCCAAGCGCTGTTTACTTGGGCGATGTTAACTTGGGTATTTATTGGAGTGGCTTTGTACGAAGGAATGACTGTGTATTTGATAGGTACAGTGCCAGCATTGTTGCTGGCAATAGACAAACACATGCTCACCGCACCGCTACAAACTTTATAAGAGTGGGCAATTAATTAGCGGTGCTGGTTGAGGAAGAATCAGCCTGAAGTGTGGCTGTTAAAGTTACTGTTGTTGTGCCGTAAAAATGTAGCCGGCTATTGTAGCCGCTATTGTTGCTGCTATTGTTGCTGCAACAGTTCCAGCTCTTCCCAGCGACGATATAACTGTTCCAGTTTTTGATGCGCTTTACCCAGCTTGATCACAACAGGTTCGGTTTCGGCAACCGGACGCTTGAAGAATCCTGAGCTAGCAACTTCAAGCTCCATTACGCTGATTTCCTGCTCAGCAGTTTCGATTTGCAGCGGCAGCTGCTGCAATTCTTTTTGCACTTTATGGGGCAGTTTGGTTTTTACAACAGCTTGCTGCAGTGGTGGTTTTTTTACTGGAATTGGCGCTGCTATTGCGGTTGTTTTGTTTTCGAAGCTGCCTCCATGTTTTAGCCAGTCTCGATAGCCGCCTACGAATTGTTTTACTTTGCCATTACCTTCAAACGCGATACAACTGGTCACAACATTGTCGAGAAATTCGCGGTCATGACTGACGAGCAGCAATGTGCCTTCATAATTGAGTAGTAATTCTTCGAGCAACTCCAGCGTTTCCAGATCGAGATCGTTGGTGGGTTCGTCCAAAACCAAAAGGTTTGCTGGCTTACTGAACAAACGAGCCAGAATCAACCTGTTTTGTTCTCCACCAGACAAAGCTTTTACTGGCTGGCGCAAACGTTCGGGCGAAAACAGAAAATCCTGCAAGTAGGAAATCACATGTCGTGAGCGGCCGTTAATTTCGATGAAATCACTGCCTTCGGCTACATTTTCGATAACCGTTTTTTCCATTTCGAGCTCAGCTCTGAACTGATCGAAATACGCTAACTCCAATTTGGTACCAATCTTGAGCATGCCATGCTCAGGAGGTAACTGGCCGAGCAAAATTTTCAGTAGCGTGGTTTTGCCACAACCGTTGGGGCCTATGAGACCAATCTTGTCGCCACGCATTATCTTTGTGGAAAAATTGGTTATGACTGGTCTGCCATCGAAACTATGACTGATTTTTTCTGCTTCAATCACGATTTTACCGGACTGCTCGGCCACATTAACTTGCATGTTGGCTTTGCCTTCCACATAGCGTCGTGCGCTGAATTCATTACGCATGGCTTCGAGGGCGCGCACCCGACCTTCGTTACGGGTACGTCGGGCTTTAATACCCTGACGAATCCACACTTCTTCAAGCGCCATTTTTCTGTCGAATTCGTGATTAGCCTTGGCTTCGGCATCAAGTTGTTGATCCCGAAACACCAGGAAACGCTGGTAGTCGTGTTGCCAAACGCGCAAATTACCGCGATCCAGCTCCAGAATGCGATTGGCAACTTGTTGTAAGAAGCTTCTATCGTGAGTGATAACAACAACAGCACCACGAAAATCCTGCAATTGTTTTTCCAGCCATTGGATAGCGGGAATATCAAGATGGTTGGTTGGCTCGTCGAGCAGCAGCACGTCCGGATCGGACACCAAGGCTTGACCCAAAGCAACACGTCGCGCCCAGCCGCCGGAAAGTTCGGCCATGGTTTTGTCATTCGGCAAGTCGAGAATAGTCATAACATTCTCGACTTTTTGTTGCAGGCTCCACGCGCCTTTTATGTCGATCTCGCGCTGCACCTCTTCCATTTGCTGCATCACTTGCGCAGTTGGTTCCATCTCGATGAGGTGGTGAAATTTTTTGATCAACGCGGCTGAATCTGCCAAACCGTCTGCAACATAATCAAATACGGTCATTGTGCTGGAGGCAGGTAATTCCTGATCAAGATAGGCAATGCGAATTTCTGGCTCTTTCCAAAACTCACCGCCATCGGCTTTTATAGAGCCATTGAGCAATTTCATAAAGGTAGTTTTGCCGGTGCCATTACGGCCAAGCAGGCCCCAGCGTTCGCCAGGTTGAATAGTTAAATTCACCTTGTCGAGTAGCACTTGAGTGCCGTAGGCAAGATATATGTCAGTAAGGCGAAAAAGAGGCATACAGGGGGCGCGGGGAACTACGTTACAATGGCATGTTTTTGCGAAGCGGCGAGTCTACATGAATTGTGCCCCAGAGTCCTTTAAACGTTTGATTGTTGGCATTAGCGGGGCCTCGGGCATTGTTTATGGCATCGAAGCTCTCTCACAACTTAGGCAGTTGGGAATCCAAACCCATCTAGTGGTCAGCAAGTCGGCCATGCTTACTTTGTCCCACGAAACCGATCTTAAATATGCACAGCTATGTGCACTTGCTGATGTACATTACCAAAACACTGATGTTGGCGCAGCCATAGCCAGTGGTAGTTTCAAAACCATGGGCATGCTAATAGCTCCCTGTTCCATTCGTAGCTTGTCGGAAATTTCTTCTGGGGTGACCTCGTCATTACTAAGTCGTGCGGCTGATGTTGTTCTCAAAGAGCGTCGACGTCTGGTTCTGATGGTACGCGAAACGCCCCTGCACGCAGGTCATTTGCAAAGTATGCTCAATGTAACGCACATGGGTGCAGTCATCGTACCGCCTGTTCCAGCGTTTTATACTCGACCGCAAACGTTGCACGACATCGTCCGCCAAAGTGTTGGCCGTACGTTAGATTTATTCGGATTAGACAGTGGCATTAGCCGCTGGGGGGAAGAGCCCCCAAAGCAGTGACTTGCCAAAGCAGTGACTTGCCAGAGAAGTGATTTTTAGAGTTGGGAAAAATCTTGCAGGGGTGTGCAACACCGCACCCCCCGCGAATCAATTCATGTACCGAGCGATTCGGTACACGGTTGTAATAGCATGAAACGCTTTTGTTACTTGATCTTGGCTTCGGAATAGATCACATGTTTGCGCACAACAGGATCAAACTTTTTGATCTGCATTTTGTCCGGCATGTTGCGTTTGTTTTTGTCGGTTGTATAGAAGTGGCCGGTGCCAGCACTTGAAACTAAACGGATCTTGTCTCTCATATTCGGATCCCCTCTGTGGGATTATATATACGGGTATTGGGATCAGACCTTGCTGATCTTGTTAAGCTTTTCTTAAATTTATTTCTTAAATTTATTTCTTAAACTTTTTCGCCACGGGCACGAATCTGACCCAGCACCAAATCAATACCCAATTTGTCAATCACCCGCATACCTTTGCTGGATAAACGTAGTTTAACAAATCGTTTTTCTGCTTCGACCCAAAACCGATGGGTGTGGAGATTGGGGTTAAAACGACGCTTGGTACGGTTTTTGGCGTGCGACACATTATTGCCGACCTGAGGGCTTTTGCCGGTAACGATACAGACTCTGGACATAGGATTGCCTCGTATTACTTAAAGGGCTGATTTGCCGCAAAAAAAGAGGCGCGATTTATACCAGATAGCCCCCCGCCAAGGCAAGGAATTAGTCCAGTTTAGCCTTGTTTTGAGCCGTGTTGGTGGACTGGCACAAGCCCAACATAGTCATTTACTGCCGTAAATGCGGCGGACTAAATTATTTTTAGCAAGTCATTGCTGCTCAAAACAACAGATCAACACAGGTTACACCTGATTTTATTCACTACTGACTTTTCACAACAAACCCCGCTCTGCCAAAGAAGTCACCGCGCTGTCGCCGACCACCAAATGATCAAGGGTTCGTATATCAATCAGCGATAAAGCATTTTTCAAACGCCGTGTAATACTGATATCTGCTTGGCTGGGCTCGGCGACCCCAGATGGGTGGTTGTGCGCAAAAATGAGGGCAGCGGCATTGTGATGCAGCGCCCGACGCACCACTTCGCGTGGATGTACGCTCGCACTGTCGATCGTGCCTCTGAATAGCTCAATGAGCTCGATGAGCCGATGCCGCGTGTCTAACAGCACCACCACAAACACCTCGTACTCAAGGGCGCCTAGCTTGAGTGCGAGGAAGTCTCGGACTAACGCTGGATTGGATAGCGACGTGCCGCGCCGCAGTCGGCTTGACAGGGCCTTCTTAGCAGCCAAAACGATCTCGTCGGTTGAAACGGGAGTAAAACCTCCCTCCGCGCGCGCTTTGT
>CAIMTR010000127.1 GCA_903844415.1 uncultured Gammaproteobacteria bacterium | reverse complement strand
CGCTCTAAATTACTACGCTCAATGGAATTTATTTGCGGCTACTTCAGAGCTTATATCCGCACCAACAACGCCTACCGAAACACCGACCACAAGTAAAACGGGTACTGGTCCAGAAATAGTAAGCATAGAAGCTGCACCTGTCGACATGCAAAGTTTCCATTTTAATCATTTGTTAACCGCTCAAAATATTTATAACGATATTCGTGATCTTATTGCCAACAACTTTGGCGAAGTCGATGCCAGAATGTTTGAAGTCCAAAATAATCTTATGAAAATATATGCACTATTTGCTAATGGTTTTAATTCATATATCACTAACTTTGACGTGGCCAGCAGTTCAGGATTTGGCTCTAACACGGCTTTAGAATCTACATTGGTACGCCGTAGAGACCAAAGTTACCGAGATGGAATTACAATTCTGGAAAACAGAATACAACAACTGCAGTCGAGCGATGACCCAATTGCCTTGGCCCAACCGAAAATTGAACTTGCAGATTGGCAGTTGTATTTCACTAAACGTATGACAGCAATTGATCTATATGAGGAAGTACATCAAGAACTAATTAACAGTGGCATTGAGCCCAGTGTTATTGATTCTTTGTTCAGCCCAGATCTTCCGAAAAGACTACCAATTTCTGACGACCTCCGTTATACCCGAGAAAGTTTAAATATCTCAGCCGAGTTACCGCTCAATTACAAAGGCTTTATCGATCTAGAATTTAACATTAATCGTTTTGGAGAAACTAATTCTGTAACCTTACTGGGTGCAAACCCCACCCCTGCTGAGGAAATTCAATCCCGCCTTCTTAATCATATCGAGAGCTCGTTATTTCGCCCACGCCTTACTGCCGGCAAGGTTCGTACAAGTGATAAAATCTTGGCGCGTTTCTACTATACTTACTGATCTTTTTTAGTTTTCTGTCCGCAGCTTCTGATCTGCATCGACGCGAGTTCAGTTATGAATTGTGCTCGCAGTTAGCTTACCTTACATTTTAGTTTCTACTCGTTAAGTATCGTTCTTTGTTATTGCGACATCACATTTATTTATTATTACTCTTTAAAAAAAATTATTTTCTCAAAAAAAAAGGCCAGAATTCTGGCCTTTTCTTTAACTACTTTTTTCTGTTACATTTTTTATAGATACTTCTAGACCAGTCTATAACCGGACTCTGAGAGTGGCATTTTGCGAATACGCTCTCCGGTTGCATTGAAGATCGCATTGCTGACCGCCGCCAACAACGGCGGCATGGAAGGTTCGCCACCACCTGAAGGAGCAAACTCTTCCGGCTGCAAGAATAAAGTATCCAGCTCTGGGGTTTGCGGCATTCTGAGTAAGGGATACTGATGGAAGTTCTGCTGTTGTATCACGCCATTGTTAAAGGTGATCTTGGCATTGAACAACTGGCTCAAGCCGTCGACGATCCCGCCTTCAAGCTGATTTTCGGCACCGTTTAGGTTGTGGATAAAACCGAAGTCGGCCACTGCCCACACCTTGTGTACTCTGACTTCCTTGCTCGCACTGACTTCGACATCAGCAATCTGCGCAACATAGCCGGAGTGGCAAAAATAGTATGACAGCCCTAGCGCACGGCCTGCAGGCATTTCTTTGCCCCAGCCGGCACGTTCTGCAACCGCCTTGATGACGCTCGCAGCGCGGCCTCTGTGCATTCCTCGTGGGTCCTCGGATGGAAGTTCATCACCCAGCGTGTCTAGCAAGAACTGCACGTGATCTTTACCCGAAGCAACAGCCAGTTCGTGCAAGAAGCTCTGGAAGGTGAAAGCGATCGCGTTGGAAGAAGGCGCGCGCATTGGACCAGTCGAAATGCCATTCTGGAACAGCGTCTGCGTTAGTTTCAGATTGGGCACTATGTCCATCGGGAAAACGCTTGCGGAGAGATCTGCAGAGGTCATCGGACCAGTGCCGTTGCCGGTCATGCTGATGAAGTGATCCTGGAAAGCAATCAAGTTGCCACTGGCATCAAGGCCTGCTTTGTATGAGTGGAAGCCACCAGGACGGTAGAAGTCATGCATCATGTCGTCTTCGCGAGTCCACTGCAGTTTAACTGGGCGGCCTTCCATGCGACGTGCGATTGCAGTGGCTTCAAACACGTAGTCGTTAGCCAGTTTACGGCCGAAGCCGCCACCGATACGAGTCATGTGCAGCGTCGAATTCACCTCCTCAACGCCTGCCACAACCGCAGCACCAGTTTCACCACCTTGCGGAATTTGTGCTGGTGCCCAGATTTCTATCTTGCCGTCCTTGAACAAGGCGGTAGCCGTTTCCGGCTCTAGCTGCGCGTGTGTTACGTAGGGATATTCGTAAAATGCGGAGATCACTTTCGCGGCACTCGCAAGAGCAGCTGGAGCATCGCCGCGATCGGCGGGTGCGCGATTCGGGCCGTTCGGGCCAGGAGGACCGACGTTAACCATCAGTGGTTCGCCATCCTGATCAGCGAGCGCAGTGGCACGCGCTACAAGCTCGTCCCAGGTTGCGCTTTCGGCAGTGGAAGTGTCCCACTGAACTGCAAGTTCGCGCTTGGCTTTAATCGCTGCCCAGGTGTTGCTGGCCACAATTGCCACACCACCAAAGTGAGCGCCATTGTTGGCGCTGAAGAAGCGCGCATCCAAGAAAGGCTCAATGATAAAAGCATCAATCACGCCTGGCAGGGATTTGATGTGCGCCTCGTTGAAGGAAACTGCTTTGCCGGCGACCTGCGGGCACTTGGTAAACGTGGCGTAGGTCATCTCGGGCAGAACCTTGTCGGCACCGAACAACGGCAAACCAGTAACGATGGCCACATTGTCCACGCCAGTGAAACGGCGACCGAGTAGCTTGAACTGGCTCTTGTCTTTGAGGATTAGCGTGGCAACATCGGGTACTGGCATAGTAGCAGCAAGTTCGGCGAATTCGCCGTAGCTCCACTCGCGAGTCGAAGCGGCATGTATTACCTTGGTGTCAGCCGTTGTTAGTTCGGCAACCGGAAGTTTCAGTTGCTTAGCAGCGGCGGCAAGAACCATCGCACGCGCAGTCGCGCCAGCTTGGCGCATGCCCATCCAGTTTTGCAGGGTGGAAAGTGAACCTGCGGCAAGTTGCGCGCCGTATTTGGTTGCGTCGACATCAGCCTGCACAACATCTACGTCCTGCCAGGCGCAATCCAGTTCTTCTGCAATTATCAGCGGTAGTCCGGTTTTGATTCCTTGGCCACACTCGGGGTTCTTGGCGAAGATGATGATGCGACCATCGGGTTTGATCTGTACGTAAGGGGAGAGTGTCGCAACATCAGCAGCGGCATCCTGCGCAAAGGCTCTTTGGCTACCCGCTGTGGCAAAGCCACCGAGCACAAGACCACCACCGGCAAGACCACTCAACTGCAGAAAGCCACGACGGCTTACTTCTGGCTGTTTCATCTCGGGCAGGTCACTGGCATTGATCATTTCCTGAAAAAACTCAGGCAAGTCGGCGAGAGGCAGAGCTTGATGTTGTGTTTTGATTGGCTTGTTCATACTTGCTCTCCCTGTTTGGCAGCATTGTAGAAGGCAGTGCCATTCATGCTTGAGGCAGCAGATTTAATGGCGCGTTTGATGCGGGTATAAGTTGCGCAGCGGCAAATATTGCCGGACATCGCTGCATCTATTTCGGCATCGCTGGGGTTAGAATTATTCTTTAATAAAGCAGACGCGCTCATTATCTGGCCCGCCTGACAATATCCACACTGAGGCACATCATGCTCAATCCAAGCTTGTTGTACTGGGGTCAATGTACCATCTGCGGCGGCCATACCTTCAATAGTAGTAATTTGTTCGTTAGTAAGATTGCCAACCGGAATCTGACAAGAACGAACGGGAGCGCCGTTCAGATGTACGGTACAGGCGCCACACTGGGCAATGCCGCAACCGTATTTAGTGCCGAGCAATCCGACTGTATCGCGTAACACCCACAAAAGAGGTGTCGAGGGATCTATTTCCCCTATATCCATCGTTTGACCGTTGATCTGTAAAGTTGCCATTACAACTCCCCCTGTTAATTTGCCGTTGATTATGTGAATAAAATTTTTGCGTGTTTGGTAGTGCTTCTTTTATTACTTTTATAGCATCTATAGATGTTGATTTGATAGCAGTTTACTTGTGAAAAAAGTACTTAAAAGTAAACCACTTACCGAACGGAATCAAGCCCTAACTTGAGGATGCCGGAGTAGAGTCAATCAGGCAAAGGCGGTGGTAAGATGAACCCATAAGCGTCTCTGGCACTATCCTTTCCCTTTAATTTTCGGCAAACCAGCACCCCATGTTGATAGACCTACCCTACGGCGATAGCCAGCTTTCCCTCGCAATTGAGCACCCCCTGGTCGATGTAATTCGACCGCGTAAGGTCAAAGGCTTAGCCGATGAACCCAGTGCTTTTAGAGCCGCCGTACGTACCCCCCTGGGGTGTGTCGCTGTGGCCAGCCAAATCACCAGCACAGACAAAGTGGCTGTGGTTATCCCTGACATCACCCGCGCCCTTCCTTCCGAACGCCTGCTCACCTGGTTGTTTGCCGAACTATCCCATGTCCCAACTGGCAATTTCACCATCATTATTGGCACGGGCACACATCGCCCGAACACCACGGAGGAGATTATTCGCATGGTGGGAGCAGACATCGCTGCGCATTACCGTGTTATCAACCACAATGCTTTCGATCCCGAAACTTTACTCAAGGTGGGTACCCGCGAAGGCGGGCATCCGATCTTGATGAACCGCACCTATGTGGAGGCCGACAAACACATCATCATGGGGTTTATCGAACCCCACTTTATGGCAGGTTTTTCGGGTGGTTATAAAGCCATCTTTCCCGGCATAACCGATTTTGCATCCATCATGTACTACCATCGCGCCGCCGTGATTGGTGATCCGCGCAGCACCTGGGGCAATCTGGATCGCAACCCAACGCAGGAACAGATACGCCGCAATGGAGCGCAGGCTGGCGTGGATTTTTGCATCAATGTGACACTCAATTCTGAAGGTCAGATCACTGCTTTTTTCTGTGGTGATGTTGTTACCGCCCACGACCAAGGCTGTGCTTTTGCCAAAGCCACCGCGATGGTCAAATGTGAACAGCCTTATCCAATAGTAATCACCAGTAACAGTGGCTATCCACTGGATCAAAATTTGTATCAGGCGGTAAAAGGGATGTCGGCCGCTGCGCAAATTGTGGAAGATGGTGGCCTGATAATTGTTGTGGCGCGTTGTAATGATGGATTTCCAACACATGGAAATTTTCAGCGTTTTTTATTCGAGTACGACGGTCCGCAAGCTTTTCTCGATGCGCTCTTCAGTCCCGGTTTTGCCCAGCAGGACCAATGGCAGAACCAACTATTGGCACTTATTCAGCTGAAGGCCAACATCGCTGTCTACAGCGAACTAGACCCTGCTCAATTGAGCAGAGCGTACCTACAGCCGATTACCGATCTTAATGCCTTTGTCAGGGCAGCTGTCAGCAGTTTGCCTGCATCCGCTCGTGTTGCGGTATTGCCGGAAGGCCCTATGACCATCCCATGGCTTGAAACCGCTGTCGACAGTTGATAAACGACATATCGCAGCAGCGACAATTTTCACAATTGGGTTAGGTGCTTAACTTAAGCATCGTCATCGTGAAGCAAGCAGTGATTTAGAGAAAAGTGTAGCGCGTGTAACCGCTTTAGGCTGGATACCGGGCTTAGCCAATTGTGGGCAGACTCAATACAATCTATCGAGTCTGCCTCATTAATCAGGTATCTATAGAAGAAAACCTTACAAGGTTTCCAGAATTCCAATAACTACTGCGGTCAATACCATACTGCTGCCAATTACACCTTTCACAGTGGTTATTGGCCCTTGTTTGCCGAACAGTGCATTGGCTTCAAGTGCAGCCACAATGAGCAGCACCAACCACCAGCCCATGGTAGGACTTGGGTAACCATAAGCGGCAGCACTGCCAATAAAATGCGGGCCCGCCAACATGCCAAAGGCCATCGGGCCAGAAAACAAGGCATTAGTGCGTGAAGCAAGCAGCGCCTTGGCGCCAGCGGCAGGGGCATCACCAGGGACGATTCCCAGTGCTATTTTTTGGTTGGGCCAGATCACGAGCCACACGTTGAGAAACATGACAGTAGCCAAAACAGACGCGACCACAATATAACCATTGAGCTGGCCATTGGCATGAATGCGGCCGAACAAAATCAGACCAGTCAAGAAGGTGAACATGGCACCCCAACGGAACCACCACAACGCACTTGGTGCTAGTTTGGCTTTGGCATCTTTCAGCCCTTCGGGAGACGCTGCCTTGAAATAACCACCTTGCACAAAATTGAAATAATAGAGCATGCCAATCCAGGTAATACCAAACAGCAGATGCCCCCAACGTACCAACATCATGATCAAATTTTCTAGTGTCATTATTTTGCCCTCGTAGAGTGATTGGGATTTAAAAAATTTACTGCGAAAGAATACCACATACCGCAAGTGTTCTACCGCGGTGTATTAGCCCGCTGGCTATGAAAAAACTTATGGCCAATTTTCATTAGGGTTTTTTCTGGTATCAATTTTTGTCAGCCGCAAACAAAGCTTCCACAAAACTATCAGCAGCAAAGGGTCGTAAATCTTCAGCTTTTTCACCAATGCCGATATAGCGTAATGGTAATGCCAATTCTTTGGCAATGGCGAATACCATTCCACCTTTGGCAGTACCATCGAGTTTGCTCAGTACTAGGCCGCTTACCTGCACCGCTTGCGTAAAATTACGTGCCTGGCTGAGCGCGTTCTGACCGTTTGTCGCATCCAGCACCAGCATTATTTCGTGTGGTACCTCGGCATCAAGTTTTTTTAACACCCGCACCACTTTTTCGAGCTCATTCATTAAATTGCTTTTGTTATGCAAACGGCCGGCTGTATCGGCGATCAACACATCAACCCCTTTGGCAGCAGCCGATTGATACGCATCAAAAATAACGGAAGCACTATCAGCGCCTGTATGTTGTGCCACAACTGGTATCTTGTTGCGTTCGCCCCACACTTGTAATTGTTCTACAGCTGCTGCGCGAAAAGTATCACCGGCTGCCAACATTACCGACATGCCTTCCTTCTGAAAACGTTTGGCGAGTTTGCCGATAGTGGTGGTTTTGCCAACCCCATTTACACCGACCATTAGAATGACGAAGGGTTTGCCTTGGCTGGCCCGTATGACCAGTGGTACCTCACAGGGCTTGAGCATAGTGTGCAAAATTTCTTTCACAGCCTGGTACAGCGCGTCTGAATCGGCAAGCTGGTTGCGCTTGAGTCGCCCGGTGAGCTCTTCGATAATGGCAGCCGTGGCTTTGATCCCCACATCCGCGGTCAACAAGCGTGTTTCTAATTCGTCCATCAAAGACTGATCAATCGCTTTTTTGCCAAGCAGCAGGGAGCCCAGTCCCTGCACAAAGCTGGTGCTGGTGCGGCTAAGCCCTGCTTTAAGCCTAGACAACAAGCCGCTGGGAGTTGTTTCTACCGGGGCAAGTGTTTCTTGTGTGGGCTGGGTCGGTACAGACTCAGCCTTGGGAGGTTTACCAAAACCAAACATAGGCGGGAAAACTGACATCTATTGGGGCGGCAATGCTACCAGCCATGCCCCTGGTGTTCTATAGCAGGCTTAATACACAACTTTCACCGCTGGTTTGCAAAGTGCACAATGGCGGTGTTTTTTCACACGCATAGGATGACAAAATAAGCTGGCCAAGCATGCCGCCTATTGCTCATAGCTATTGAGCACAGCTATTGACCATGCCTATTGACCATAGGCATGTGGTTTTTTGACACCATTTTTCCAATTCATAACTTTAAGAGCCCCCAACCATGGCCGCAGCTGCAAACAATCCCCGCAACCGCTTACGTATTATTGGCGGCGAATGGCGCAGTCGTATGGTGAGTTTTGCCGACCTAAAGGATATTCGCCCCACGCCTGATCGTGTGCGCGAAACCTTATTTAACTGGTTGCAATCACATATTGTGGGTGCTTACTGTCTCGATTTATTTGCTGGCAGTGGTGTGTTGGGTTTTGAAGCGCTGTCACGTGGCGCCACTTCGGTACACACCTTGGAACTAGATCCGCAAGCTGCTGCTGCAATCCGTCACAACATACAGCTTTTAAAAACCGAGCATATGCATTTGTTGCAAAAGAATGCTCTGGACTGGTTGCAACACAACCCAGATGGTTTGCAGTTTGATGTGGTGTTTATCGATCCGCCCTTTGCTGCCGGTTTGTACGAAGTGTGTTGCCAGTTGTTGCAAGAAAAAAACTGGCTCTGTGCTCACGCTCTGATTTATCTCGAATCGGATCAGGCGCCCGATAAATTGAAGCTGCCAGCAGACTGGACACTGCTCCGCAACAAACGTGCTGGCTCAGTGTATTACAGCTTGTGGCAGCTCAGTTGAAAAGCATGCAATAAGTATCATTGATACTTATCCATTTTTTAGCTGGGTTTTTCAGGTATTTAGTAAAGATACTGCTCTGTTGGCAAGTTGGATACCGATAGACTACAAATAGGTATCCGACACAGTAGCACTAATCTTTTTTGTGAAAAGTAAATTCGATTTCCACTTTAGCACCCAAAGGAAGAGCTGCAACGCCAATGGAGGTACGTGCAGGTGGAGCTGCAGTGATGTTGTTGAATACTTTTTCCCAAGACACATTTATCTCAGCAAATTTGTCCATCTGAATGGTGAATATTCTGGCAATAGCCAGATGTTCGAACTCAAGCCCAAACTCGGTCATCAGCACTTGCAGATTTTCCAGAATTTTTGCGGCTTGATCTCCTACTGTTTCTCCAACTATCGCGCCAGTCTGACGATCTTGGGCGAGCAGGCCACTCATATAATAGTGAGGACCAACTTTGGTGACATGGCTGTATTTGTAAGCGGGTTTGGGTAGATTTTTGGAGAGCATAGCTTTACGCATGGAGACTTCCTATAAGTATTAAAAGTGGTTTCCCAACATAACAGATTCCATTCCCGCTGCCATCCTGCCAAAGCCGTGCAGGGCATGGGGTATAATTGTGCAGTGTGTTAACTCGAGACTTCCTTAATGCGAACTGTAGTTTATCCCGGCACATTTAATCCCATTACCAACGGTCATACCGATCTGGTTGAAAGGGCCGCTAGCATTTTTGATCAGGTTATTGTGGCGGTAGGCAATAGCACCCAGAAATCCAGCCGAATGTCGCTTCAGACGCGGGTTGCACTGTGTCAGCAAGTGCTGGGACATATCCGTAATGTAGAAGTGAGCAGTTTTACTGGTCTACTAACCGATTTTGTGGAGCAACGCGGCGCGCGCTTAATTCTGCGCGGCCTACGCACCGTTGCCGATTTTGAATACGAATTTCAACTGGTGGGCATGAATCGCGTGCTAGCACCGGAAATTGAAACCTTGTTTCTGGCACCAGACGAACATTTTTCCTATATTTCTTCGACGCTGGTACGGGAAATTGCTGGGTATGGCGGTGACGTCAGCCAGTTTGTTCATCCGGTTGTAGCAGCAGCGATGCGAGAATCTTAATTATGGCACTGATCATCACCGATGAATGTATCAACTGTGATGTCTGTGAACCAGAATGCCCGAACGGGGCAATTTCAATGGGTTCGCAGATTTACGTGATCGACCCTAAACTCTGCACCGAATGTGTCGGCCATTTTGCAACATCGCAATGTGTTGAAGTGTGTCCGGTCGCGTGTATTCCGCTCGACCTTGCGCATGTGGAAACACCTGCGCAATTGCTTGCCAAATATCAAATTATTACGAGCAACACTACGCCACTTCATTCGCCAAAACTGGCATCACACTCGTAGGGATAGATGTATTCGTTTGCCACTCTACGCCAAGCCATAAGCCGCGCCGCCATACCCTGAAACACTTCCGGATCTTCTGAAACTTGTGTGGCTAGCAACACTTGACCATCAGCGCTCAACTTGAACCGTTCGCTTAAATGTAAATTGTCGCTGTGACTAAAGCCATTATTCATGAAAGTGGCAGCAGCTATATGTGTTGTGTCCACCACCAACTCATCACCTTCCCAATGTCCTATAGAGTGCCCATTTTTGGTATGCGGCGCATCTGCCGGTGGATGTTGTCTGCCATCCAGAAAAATCACGCGGACCATGTCGTAGTATTCCATACGCATAACCAGCAGTTTGCTGTCTTGATAAATTTCCATCGGGAAGGGCGCTTGCATGTAGAAGGCTACTGAGGGTTGAGTACAGGTAAATTCCCGCGTGAATTCTTCAGCAAAATCGTAGTTTTTTACTTGCTCTTGCGCTTTAGCGCTCAAAACCAGACCACTGTACTGGCCTTCGCCCAACTCACCAGCACCGGCATCGTTAATGAAAATTGCGCCGGCGGGCAACTTGTCGAGCAACTCCTTGGCCTGGACACCAGGGTCAAATTGCACAGCCCAAAAACTGTCCAGCATTGGCGTTTGTGCCAACAGCCAGCCGGGCAACACTAGCACCAACAACAGCAATATTTGTGTGGATAGTTTGCTCATACCTAATCCTTTTCTGCGGGTGGTGCGGTACGGGCCTGACCAATGAGTTCGTGGCCGTCGGCAAACACTACTTTACTGATGCGCATATAGGAGGTGCCATCCCGCGCAGGAAATCCTTCAACGGTGATGTTATCGCCCGCCTTGAGCGATTCTTTAGTCCAGCCACGCCGTTTCAGAACATTGGGCGAATTAGTTTCGGCGCGCCATTGCGCAACCTGTCCACTGGCGTCGACAACCGAGAATGTGAGCATGCCATGCGGATTACTGAATCGGAAACTGTCAACAGTGCCTGAAACAAATATGGTGTTGTCCGCCACAAAATGCACCGCGAAAGAATGATGGGCCTGCGCCAATGGCGCAAGAAAAAAAGCGTTTAATATGATGACTATTCCTTGGATTTTTTTACTGAGCATATGACAACTTTGCCTTTGTAGTCTGACGGTACCCGATGTTAACGCTGACATTTTGGACAGTAAACAGTCGAGCGTTGCCCGAGCCGGATTTCCTTGAGGGAGGTATTACATTTCACGCAGGGCTGCTCCCCACGCCCATACACAAGCAAGGACTGTTTAAAATAACCGGGCTTGCCATCACTACCTATAAAGTCGCGCAAGGTAGTACCGCCTGCCGCAATAGCACGGCTTAGCACTTTTTTTATTTCCAACACCAAGGTTTGATACTGCGCAGCAGTAACAGAGCCTGCCTTGCGTTTAGGAGCGATGCCCGCAGCAAACAAAGCTTCATTGGCGTAGATGTTGCCGACTCCCACCACAACATGCCCATCCATGATGAAGGTTTTGATCGGGACGCTACGTTTGCGGGAACGGGTAAATATATAGTCGGTGTTGAAGCTATCTTCTAGCGGTTCCGGTCCCAGCTCCGCCAGCAGTGGATGCGATGTGGGATCGCCCTGCACCCACAGCACACAGCCAAATCGACGTGGATCGTGAAACCGTAACACTTTGCCGCTGGCTAAACATAAATCAATATGATCGTGTTTAAGCACCGGCTCGTTGCTTTCCAAAATCCGCAAGCTGCCCGACATGCCCAGATGAATCAGCACAGTCCCGACGCGTGTATTGAGTAGCAGGTATTTGGCACGGCGATCAATCGACGTGATCACTTGTCCAGCCAGATGTTGTGCGAGGGTGGGAGAAACAGGCCAGCGTAAACGTCTGTCTCTAATCAACACTTTTTCAACCACCACTCCCAGCACATGGGGAGTGATGCCCTGACGGGTGGTTTCTACTTCGGGGAGTTCCGGCATGGCGCCTAGTTATCAAGCTGCTAAGTTATCGGAGCTGCATCTTATCAAGCTGTCGCGTGATCCCAGCAGCATCAGTACGCAAGCGGCTGATTAATTCATCTTCTGCATATTGCTCGGTGTCGAGTACCAAACGATCGTGAATCAGTTGTAGTTCGTGGAACACATACATCACTAAAATACACAGTGTTAACGCCGTGAAGGTAGAGTTGAACGACAACCCTAAACCCGAGGTCAACGCTGCAGGGTTGGTACTGTTTAATACAAATTGGGCACTTTCCAACGCTTCCCCGAGACCACGTACAGTACCCACAAAACCAATGGCTGGAATCGACCACACCGCAAACCGGATAGTCGATAATTCCGAATCGAGCCGAGTAGCTTCAATCTCACAACTATGATGCACGGTGGTGGCAGCATCCTGGATACTGCGAGTAGCGCCAAAACGCTTCAACGCCGATTTCAATACCCGCGGCACTACCGTTTCCCGCATGTGTTGCGGTAGTTGATCAAAGCGCCGCAGATGATCCCTAGCATCGTCGGGCAAAATGCACGAGCCCGGTTGCAACTGCAAAATGTCTTCTTCCAGCAATTTGCGGGAGCGGCTGGCGTGACTGACGCGCAGTGCTGCCAACAATAAGGCCCAAACGGTAACGATAATGGATGCCTCTGGTTCCGGCTCTGCAATAATTACCAGAATAGAACGTGTGGGGGTGTATGTGGGGTCTGCATTGACCAGCGCTTGTTGCTCGACGCTCCACTGTTCCGCCGAGGGCCTGACATGCACAGCGTAAAAAATTTGAATCACCAGCGTAACCAGCAACAACAGGGCGATGCTCATAAAGCGATCTAGAGTCTTGTTGGTCTGGAGAACACCCAGCCAGTCTGAAATTTGCATTGTTTATAACCCTCAACCTGCGCACGCGAAAATTTGAATGAGTTTGCGGTGCCCGTGTAATGGCCTGAATGTAGCTGCCAGAGCTCGCGAATGCGCGGGAGAGTAAACGCCCTATTTGTTTAAGTCCAGCCTATTTAACCCCTCAAAAAAGTTACTCAATAAGTGCTCGGCGGTGTTTTTGTGCCGGGACTTAGTCACGCCCGAAAGCGCATTTTTATGCTTATAAAACAACTAAGCCTGCCCTTGTGTCTAACCGGGTTACTCTTAAAAACAAAGGCCTACAGCACGACAGTTGGCCCCGTTGTGCTTTATAGCCATGTAGCGCACCCTATATTCCAGTAGCGCCAAAAAATTGACTCTGGTGTTGTCTTGCACCTGTTGCCAAAAACACAACACGCAGTGCAGCCATTGAACTATTCAACGCCGGCTTAAGTTTGAGTTAAGCTTAAGTGATTAATGATCAGACCTAAGACGCCCAGTTCGGGATATAAGGTGTTTTATTGGTACAATTGTTGGCACGTCAATCAGTTCATCGACGATCCAGTAATTAGTTTGTTAACTCGCAGTACCAACGTTACCCACGACACAAACGTCGAATAGTTATGCAAGCGGAGGCAACCATCATGCACAAATCACTCTCCTGGATGAAAAACTCGAGGATGAACAAGCCAGGGACGCGGTTCCCCTCCAAGGCTTTAGTATTAGCTGCTGCCGTGGGACTGGTCTTGGCCGGGTGTCAAACTCAACAGCAAAGCAGCAGTAGCAGCTCAATGCCCTCCATGCCTACCGCCTCTTCAAGCTCCAGTTCGTCTTCACCACCATCAACGCCAAGCTCTTCAGCTTCGAGGCCAAGTAGTTCGCAATCTAGTTCCAGTTCTTCATCGTCCAGCTCGAGCTCGAGATCTTCATCGTCCAGCTCAAGCTCAAGCTCTTCATCGTCTAGCTCTACCGCCTCGACAAGGTCTTCGTCTTCGCAAACTGGTGGGACTCCACCTAGCTCCACCTCCAATAGCTCCACCTCCAAGCCGACGGGAGCAACAGGGACAACACAAAGCGCATCAAATTCCGGGGCCCCAACAGACGGTAGCGAGAATGACGCAGAAAAAGAAGGTGACGAAGGTGGTGTCGACGTAAACGTTTCTGTAAACGGTACCCCGCTGCCTTCCAGTAACGCTCCGATTTCAGGCCTGCCAGGAGATGCCGGATTGCCAGGAGCTGCAGAACTGCCCGGCTCGACAGGTAGTCAAAATGGTGGAGGCACAGTCGCAAATACTGGCACACAACCAGGGGCAGGTTCACAAGGTCGACCCCGCAATGGTTCAACCCAAGGCGGAACCCCTGGCGGCGCAACTGCTCGCGGTGCCGGTGACGATCCTTTTGCAGGTTTAGGTACGCCGGGCAGCGGCGGCATGACCGCCGCCGAACGCAGGGCAGCACTGGATGCCCGTCTGGAGGTCAGTTTTGGCGTTTTTGACGGCATGATTTTAAGCGATCGCGAACGTGCTCAGGCCGAAGCAGATGCAGCAGGCAGCCAGGTCATGAGCACCGGTGGCGGTCAAGGTGACGGCCAAGAAAACGGCGGTTTAGAATCGGGCGAAAGCTCTGTTGCAGTCGCCTCAGCCCCCAACAGCGCTGTCGGTGGTGTCATGCCAGCAGGCGGCATTGGGCGTGAAGGCGACTTCTCCAACGTGAATGCACCAACTTTCCCGGTGCCCGGTGATATCCCCAGTGGTAATGATGACGATGTGGTAGCGCGTCAATTACGCGAAGCAGCAATACACGAGCCAGATCCCGTACTACGCGAAAAACTGTGGGACGAATACCGTAAATACTCTGGCTTGGCACAATAGATAAACATCAGGCAATACAGAACAAACTGGACAGTTTCATGAATAAGTTAACCCGCCCCCTGTTGCTGTTGGCCCTCTTGTGCCCTCTGATGGCATGCAACAGCCCAACAGTTAAAACTACCACTCTGGTGCCAGTGGTTGTCGATGCCACCAATATCCCAGAAGCTGAGCTGCTGGATATCGGAGTGGCAATTTTTGATCCGGGCCTTGACGATATTGCCAACAACCGTGAAGAGCTTACTTTTGCCGATGTACGGTTGGCAGAGACGCAATACGCGGCCTATCTACTGTCGCAAACATTACAAAGCAATGGCAATTGGGGTGTCGTGCGGGTGATCCCTAACGATCTGTCTTACTCCGATCTGGCAGTACGTGGCACCATTTTGCAGAGCGATGGCGAAACCATGTTGGTGCATATAAATGTCACTGATGTAACGGGCAAAGTGTGGATTGATAAAGATTACGAAGAAGTGGTCAGCAAATTCAGTTACGACCCGCGCCTGCGCCGCAACGAAGACTCTTTCCAAAGTATCTACAACCGAATAGCCAATGACATCTTGGCCTATCGTCAACAAAATTTGGAAAGTGCAGACTTAAAAAATATTCGCACCATTTCCAAAATTCGCTTTGCTGGTAATTTCGCTCCCCAAGTTTTTGATTCCTATCTGCAGACCGATCGTAACGGTATAACCAGTGTCAAAAGTTTGCCCGCCACCAACGATCCCTTGTTGACTCGCATCGACACCATTCGAGATCGTGACTATTTATACGTGGATGCACTGCAGGATCATTACGGAAATTTTGTGCGGCAGATGGAAGGTCCATACACTGAATTCCGGCGGGTCAGTTATGAAGAAGTAATGAAATACGACAAGGTTGTCGCCCAGTCCCGCCGCAACATGGTGATTGGTGTTGCTGCAATTTTGGGCGGGCTGGTAGCTACTCAAAGCACCAATGCTGCCGTAAATTATGCGGCTTACGGCGGTCTGTTCGGGGGTGGTTATCTCATCAAAGATGCCTTTGCCAAGCGTGATGAAGCGCAAATGCAAGTAGAGGCTCTTGCCGAACTTGGAAATTCTTTGGGTACCGAAATTGCCCCACAAACTATTGAACTTGAAGAACGGGTGATCACTCTTACTGGTTCAGTAGATGCGCAGTATGCGCAGTGGCGTGAAATTCTGACCGATATTTATACTAATGATGTCGGCGCTGATGTGAGTACTGATGACGGGGATGAAGCCGCTACTGCGCCTGCAAATCTAATTGAAGTGAAGTGAAGTGATGCTGTAGTGATGTTGTACTGATTTTGTAGTCATACTGTAAAGCCCAGTAGTCATACACATACAAAACATACAGCGCCAGCTAGTGCATCTGTTTATAAAAAGTTTCAGGTTCTAATACCTGGTTCCATTAATATTTGTCAGACTTTTATTACATGACTGAACTAACCACAGATAAATACTCGCCGGCTGCGCCGCCTCTGGGTATGGCAGAACAAATTTATCTTCGGCAGACCCAACAAAAAACCAACATTGTTTTATGGGGCATTTTTTCCCTGTTGCTAGTATTGGTAGGCACGGTGATCTTTGTGCTGCCCGCTTATGTAAACACGACAACTTCAGATCTAGCACCTGCTGCCGCGCCGGCAGCTGCAGTTGTTGCGGCAACAGCAGTGGTAGGAATTTCTCCTTTTGAAGAAGCACAACTGCTACGGCAGCGCACCAACGCTCAAAACACTTTGGCGGCTTTTCTACAACTGCAGACAACACTTGAAGAGCAACAGGTAATTAGTTGGTCCGAAACCCTCTTTAATGAGGCTCTGGCTCTTGCTCATGAAGGTGATGCCGCTTATTCAACTCAGCAATTTGAAAAGGCCAATACGCTTTATCAGTCCGGGTTAACCATGCTGCAGCAAATCAACGACAACAAGGCTGCCAATTTTGCCGATTTCATGTCCAAGGCCACCGCTGCCTATACCGCAGGCGATGCTGAGCTTGCTGTGCAAGCATACAGCCAAGCCTTATTGATCAATGGCGAAAGTACCGAGGCAGCTGCTGGCATGGATCGCGCCCAAGTGCTCACACAAGTGCTGGATTTATTAAACACTGGCCGCAAACTGCAAGCTGACAATCTCTTGGAACAGGCGCGCGACACCTATCAACAAGCACAAACTTTGGACAATACACATGCCCAAGTAAGTGCCGCACTAGCTGGTGTAAACACTGCTATTGTGGAACGTAATTTTGCTGCCGCCATGTCAAGCGGATACTCTGCCTTGCAGGCGGGTCAATTCGAATCGGCTTTGGCAGCCTTTGAGCAGGCATTGGCGATTCGTCCAGGCGCAAGTGAAGTTAGCGCAGCCATCGGGCAAGCCAAAGATCAGCAAACTTTTGCCGCTGTGACTGTACGTATAAATGCCGCCACCACACATGAGGCAAACGAAAACTGGCAACAGGCGCTCATGGAATGGGATCAGGCGCTTGCTGTAGATCCCAATCTGGTAACAGCGAAAGAAGGACGCGCGCGCAGCAACAGCCGCAACAATCTCGATATTTTTTTGGTTGCCGCCATAAATGAACCCCTGCGGCTCGCGGCCGAAAGTGTCTATACCCAAACAGACCAAGTGCTTGCAGATGCAGGGCAACTGTCTAATCCAGGGCCTAAATTAAGCCAGCAATTGCAGCAAGTTCGCGATTTTTTACAGCGCATTAAATTGCCCATAAATGTGCAGCTTCAATCTGACGGTTTCACGACAGTCTCGCTTTATGGCACAGGTGAGCTGGGTACATTTACCGCACAAACCGTAAGCCTGACGCCAGGAACCTACACTGCTGTTGGTGTTCGAACCGGCTATCGGGATGTGCGGCAGGAGTTTGTAGTCACCATTGATGGCCAAGCAGCAGTGGTCACAGTTGCCTGTGATGAAGCAATTTAAGCCACCAGCCTAGTAGCCGCCCGAGTTAAGAACCGACCATGTCAGAACAGCCCTTACCGCAACCACACTATAGTGCAGACGATGAACCAATTGTCCCGATAGACTTTACTCTACCCGGTGCCGAGCGTAATCGCCTGATTAAGCTGCCCAAAACAGTAAATCTTGTAGTTGGCGGGATTTTGCTGGTGTTTTTTGGTATCAGCTGGTTTGTATTAACCGCCCGATCGGTTTTTTTCGATGTGCTGCCCATCGGCAGCACTTTAACGGTTGCCGGTCAGTTGTCAGTACAAGCTGGGGAGCGTTATCTTATTCGGCAAGGCACTGTTGAAGTAACGGTAAGTGCAGAAGGTTATTACGACTTTATCGGTGAACTTAACATTGGCGAAGAGCAGGCCCAGACTTTTAAACTGGAACTCACTCCCTTACCAGGATTTCTGGATCTGGACACAGGCGCTGTAATCGGAGCTGAAGTAAGTGTCGATGGTGAACTCGTAGGCATAACACCCTTGTTGCAACTGGAAATGGCCGCAGGTGAACACACGCTGCGTGTGCAAGGTGATCGTTATGAACCACTAGAAGTTAATGTCAGCATGGAAGGCCGTTCTACTTCTCAAACACTATCGCTTGCTCTGGTGAGGGCGTGGGCAAATGTGGCCTTTGCCACTACACCCGCCGGAGCCACTGTCATTATCGACGGCATCGATGCAGGCTTAACACCCGTCAGCGCCCAAGTGCTGGCAGGTAAACATGAGGTCGTCGTCAAACTAGCTGCACATAAAGCCTGGACTGACACGTTCAGTGTGGTTGCCCGCGAAGATATCAACTTGCCAGAAATAACACTGGAACAGGCCGATGGTCTTGTGTTGCTGCGCTCCACTCCTACCAATGCCAGCGTGACAGTCGACGGAACATTTCAAGGTCAAACGCCATTGGAAATTACCCTCCGGCCCGGTACCAATCACAATCTGGTTTTTTTCCTGAATGGTTATCAAGAGGAAAGTCGCCAGATCAGCACTAATGCTGCCGCTGAAAGCGCAGTTAATGTCACCTTAGAAGCCATTACCAGTTCGGTGCAGATTTCAACCACCCCTGCCGATGCTGAACTTTTTATCAACGGCACGGCACGCGGCTCTGCCAATCAAAACATTGAATTACTCGCCGCCAGCCAGACCATCGAAATTCGCCGAGCTGGATTTGTACCCTACACCACCACGTTTATTTCACGACCCGGATTTGCGCAGGAACTAACGGTCGAACTAAAAAGTGAGGAGCAACTGCGGGTCGAATCAATCAAGCAGGATATCACCACCGTTAACGGCCAAACTCTCAAACTAGTCTATCCCGGCAACTTCGTGATGGGCGCATCGCGGCGTGAAGCCGGTCGGCAGGCCAATGAAGTGATTCGCAATGTGTCGTTAACCAAACCTTTTTATCTGTCGCATGCTGAAGTGAGCAACGCTCAGTTTGCTGCTTTCGATGCAGAACATACCTCGGGGGTAGTAGAAGGTCGAACTCTTAACAATGATACCCAGCCTGTGGTGCGTGTTACCTGGGAGCAAGCAGCACTGTATTGCAACTGGCTTAGCGCCCAAGAAAATCTGCCGGCTTTCTATACAGTAACGGGCGACGTCGTTAACGGTATTAATCCCACCAGTATTGGTTACCGCCTGCCTACAGAAGCGGAATGGGATTGGGCGGCGCGTGTGAATGGTGATCCTTCCAGCCTATTGAAATTTCCCTGGGGAGCAGAGTTGCCACCGCCCGATAACCATGGCAACTACGCTGATATTTCTGCGGCCAATTTTCTCGGCAGGATTTTGGTGAACTACAACGATGGCTACATGGGATCAGCACCCGTTGGCAGTTTTGCAGCCAACACTAATGGTTTTTACGACATGGGCGGCAATGTTGCCGAATGGGTAAATGATTTTTACGGTACCGGTGCTGCCGCCTCTAACGCGCCAGAATTAAATCCTGTAGGTCCCGACAGCGGTACCTATCACGTGATCCGTGGATCAAGCTGGGCGCATGGCACTGTGACAGAACTGCGGCTTTCCTTTCGCGACTACAACAATGCCGAACGTGACGATGTCGGATTTCGAATAGCACGTTACCTAGGTGAATAAGATGCGTGATTGGCTTACATTTTTGCTGGTAATAGCAGGTTTTGCTCCGCTAATGTTTGTGCTTGCTGCAGAGCCTACAGTTACCAATGAGGATCAGGCAACCTTCGATGCGGCCGCAACAGAAGGCACCCAGCTTCCCGTTCTTTCTGCCAGCGACGCCCAAATTGCCGAGGACATGCTCACTGCTGAGGCCGCGGCTGGTGCAAACGACGCAGCGACTACCGCTGTCACTACGACTCCTTCCAATAGCAACGAAGATTTTGTGCCAACGATACAAATATCCGAAGATTTATCAGTGTCTTTTCCGGTCGACATTTAAAATTATGCAAC
Organism: uncultured Gammaproteobacteria bacterium; assembly: GCA_903844415.1. Taxonomy (GTDB): domain Bacteria; phylum Pseudomonadota; class Gammaproteobacteria; order Pseudomonadales; family Pseudohongiellaceae; genus CAILUG01. The sequence goes on along the minus strand of CAIMTR010000127.1, from coordinate 4,383 downwards.
GCCATACAACCATACAGCAGGAGCTTAACGATCCGTGACGCCTTACCTGATCGAACTGACGGACCATAATATTTGTGTTCGCAGTCAATACGAGCTACTCGCCCGCAGCCCCGGCTTCGCCAACATTGTCGGCCTTGCACCCGTGTTTGGCGAAACCGCTCGTAGTCAGGCACGGCAACATCCACGGCATAGCTTCAATCAGTTCTGGTCGCAGCTCAGCCTCGATCCACTCACCATCAAGAATAAACATTTTCGCCATACCGCCGATCTTGCTTATGGGCATCTCGACACTCTCACCAGACCTCTTAATTTAGAACACGGTGCCGTTATTGCCGTGCCCAGCAACTATAACCGCAGCCAGCTGTCTGTGTTGCTGGGAGTAGTAAAGCAATGTGCGTTTAGTGCGGTTGGCTTGGTAGATTTGGCCTTGCTACAAGCAGCCGGGACTGTGGCAAACGAATCTTCGGCAAACGAATGCATCATTATTGATCTGCAGTTACATCAAGCGGTGTTGACCAGTTTTCGCCAGGTTGATGGCCATCTTTTGAAAGAGCAAGTGGTACAGATTCCCTTCGCTGGATTGCTGGCTTTGCAGGACGCTTGGGTCAACATGATATGTGATGAATTTATCAGCCAGAGTCGTTTTGACCCGCAGCGCGATGCCGAGTCCGAGCAGTTTATTGCCAATCAGCTGAGTCGATTATTGAGCACCAGCCAAAATACTAACGAACAGATACTGGAAATAAATCTGAAAGGGACGGTGCATCAAGTTCACCTGACCCGTGCGCATTTTGAACAGAAGTCACAAGCCATTTTTACGCGCATAAACCAACAGATCACCGAATTGCGTCACCCTGGCAGCACCCTACACGTAAGCGCCAGCCAGCTGCAGTTGCCAGGCTTAAGCCAAGCCATTCCTGGTTTGATCGCCCTTGATGATGAGATGGCCGTGCACACCTGCCTGCAGCACCTGGAACATATCCAGCGCGCGCCCGACAGTTTGCAGTTTATAACCCGCTTGCCCTTAGCAAAATCAGCTGCCTCCCGCGCACCGACCCTGCCCACACGTAACCCTACTCATGTGTTGTTCCAACATAGAGCCCTGTTACTCCCGCTCGGTAGATTGACACTAGGCACAGCGCCTGCTGCTCTCGAAAGCGCCCGCATCATGCCCTTAACCACGGTGGATTTTAGTGGTGCAATTTCGCTGCTGCGTACCAACAAGGGTGTGCAACTGGAAATTCATACCGCTGAACCGGTATTGCACAACGGGCAGCCTGCTCAAAACGGACAAATGTTGGTGCTCGGAGACGGCCTGCAACTGGGTCAGAGCGCGCTTACTCTGCAACTGATCGTCGTGGAGCAGGTGACGTGAGCAAAAAAAGAATCCGCTCAGTTGACCCCATCAGCATGTCGTTTCTAGACGTCATCTCCTGCGGTTTTGGTGCGGTGATTTTGCTGTTTATGGTGATGAAACACTCGACCAGTCTCGAACTTCCCTCTGTTACTCCTGAATTGGTGGCCGAAATCGACCTGTTGGACGAAGAAATTAGGGATGGCAAAGAAGGTCTGGTGCGAGTCCGCAACACCCTTTCGGATGTGGATTTGCAAATGGTACAAGCACAAGGTTTGGCCAGCTCCATTGAAGAAGAAATCAAAACGTTTCTGGAAGAGTTGGCGCAAATGGAAAACAACACCCTGGCCAACGAAGAGAGTGTGGCAAAACTAAAAGCCGATATTGATTCACTCGAAGAAGAACTGAATCGATTACGTGCCGCCGAAGATCAGGTTACCGGCAATAACATTCGTGAATTTATCGGCGATGGTAACCGCCAATACCTCACCGGACTGATTCTGGGTGGTAACCGAATCCTGATCCTGGTCGACATGTCGGCCAGTATGCTCGATAACACCATCGTCAACATTATTCGGCGCCGCAACATGCCCGACGCTGAGCGTATTAATTCGGCCAAATGGATTCAGGTACGAAAAACAGTGGACTGGCTCACTACCCAATTGCCCGTGCCCAGCCAATATCAGATTTATGTTTTCAACAACGAGGCGCGATCGCTATTGCCTGGCACTGAAGGCCGTTGGTTGGAAGTGGCGGATGAACCACAATTAACCCAAGCAGTGACTGCGCTGAACGCAATCATTCCCAATGAAGGTACTAATCTAGAAAACCTGTTTGTGTCCATAAGTCAGATGAATCCCTTACCTGACAACATTTTTCTGATCACTGATGGGCTGCCGACGCTTGGCAGTCGAGGAAAAACAACTGGCACTATAACCGGCAGAGACCGTGAAGAGTTATTTGAAAATGCTCTCCAGAAATTACCTGAGAACATCCCGGTAAATGTGATCATGTCGCCCCTGGAAGGCGATCCGATGGCGCCCGGCTGGTACTGGCAACTGGCAATCCAGACCAAGGGTTCATTTATGATGCCGTCCCCTGATTGGCCATGATGCACTCAGGGACTTACCACAAAAATATTTGGCGCAGTTATTTCTGCAGCGTTGATAACAGTAAAATTTAACAGGGTGCAAGGACATCATGGCACGTAAAAGACGAGATGCAGACCCTTTCACTATGTCTTTTCTGGACATCATGTGCTGTGGTTTTGGAGCCATCATTCTGTTGATGATGATCTCTAGGTCATCGCCTGAAACTGATGCATCTTCTGCATTGGAAGTCTCCCAAACCCCTGTCGAAGGCAGTGTGCTGAATCTGCAAAAACAGTTGTTTGCAATCCGTGGCGAAACCAATGTGTACAACCGCGATCTCAATGCCAAACACGAACAATTGTCTGACTATAACGCCCGCATTGCTCGTTTGCGCCGCGAGCTATCTACGCTCAACGGCCGCTTCAATACGACGACATTACAATCGACCGACTTTGAACAACTGCAAGGTCAGCTGGCCGTGGCACGGCAAGATCTGACTGCAGAGATGAAACGTTTGCAGCTGAACCTCGGCGCTCAGATCAACACGGATTCCGTGGGTGGCGTTCCGGTAGACAGTGAGTACATTATTTTTATCATTGATACTTCGGGCAGTATGTTTAATTACGCTTGGGATCGCATGATGGAAACAATGGCCGATACACTGGAAATTTATCCGGCAGTAAAAGGCATTCAGGTCATGAGTGATCAGGGTGATTATATGTTTTCCACCTTCCGTGATACCTGGATACCCGATTCACCCGCGCGCCGCGCAGCTATTATGCAACGCTTGCGTACTTGGAATCCCTTTAGTATTAGCTCTCCCGTAGAGGGCATCATTAAGGCAATTCGTACTTTTTATGATCCCGAAAAGAAAATCAGTTTGTACGTATTTGGGGATGACTTTACCGGCAACTCGATTGCCGATGTGGTGGAAACTGTTGATCGAATAAATGTGGAGTCTGGTACGGGTGAACGCCTGGTACGTATCCATGGCATTGGTTTTCCGGTAATCCTTTCGCAACCTCGACGCTATCAAACTGGCGCATTCCGGTATTCTGCGTTAATGCGAGAACTGGCGCGGAAAAATGGCGGGACTTTTGTAGGATTGAATGATTTTTATTGATGCTAAATAAAAGCCGAGTAATATGAAACTTCCTCCATTAAGCTTTGGGGGCAGTATAAGTAAAACTGAAAAAGTAATTTTTATGAGCAAAGCTAAGAAAACACACCCTTATTTGTTAAACACTTTGCTGCTGTGTTTACCCTTACTGTTGGTCAGTGCTTGCTCGGTAAGTACCATTACTTTGACCGGGAGTTATCCTACGCCGCTGGCACAAAAACTCCCATTGACCGTCGGTGTTTATTACCCGGACGAGCTCAAAAATTACACTTTCACTGAATTTGACGACAGCACTGGCAAGGATCAGTACGTCATCCAAAGTGGGTCCTCGCAAATCGCATTGTTCAACACTTTGTTGCCGGCTTTGTTTGAAAATGTGGTGATGCTCGATACTCTGGACAATGTGCAAAGCAACACCAGCGTGGATGCAGTGTTTGTCCCTGCCATTGTGGAATTCCAACTCGGGCTGCCGAGCAAAACCAAACTCAATGTTTATGAGATCTGGGTCAAGTACAACATGCGCTTAGAAAATAATGAAGGTGAAGTCATTGCTGATTGGGTAATGCCTGCTTACGGCAAGTCTCCGGAAGAATCTTTTCAGTCGGTTGATAATGGCATACAAAACGCAGCGGTGGTCGCCATGCGCGATCTAGCCGCCAGCTTTACCCTTGAGTTTGCCAACAACCCCGAAGTAAACGAATGGCTTAAAGAAAACGAATATCTCGCCAAATAATGTACTAAAAATAGCACTAAAAAAAAGCACACTAAAAACAGGCAACATGTGCAGGTAATGCCACCATGAACATGAGAATGAACAT
>CAIMTR010000126.1 GCA_903844415.1 uncultured Gammaproteobacteria bacterium | reverse complement strand
TGCCCGGCTAGTCTGGCCATCTTCATCAACAGGTTGTTCATGTCAACACTACTACCAAGACGGTTCAGGGCAGCGTCCTGCGTATCCTGAAATGCTTTGATCTGGAACACCGTCAAAGAGGTCATATACTCCAAAAATTTGTCAGTTCCGCCTTTCAACAGCTTTTCCTGATCTTCTTTGATCGCAACCATTTTAGTAGTGATATCACCTTGTGCCAGTTGTGCCAGTTTCAATTGTTCGTTAATTGGACCAAAACTACTGTTGTATGCACTAAATTGTCCCAGCACAGTACCCACTTCGTCGGCTGTTTTACCCATGGCTTTGCCAGTGATACTCACAGCATCAGTATAACTCATTTGACCAGCAATTACTTTCTGTGTTGTTTCTATCATTTGACCATTGCTGGCCAAGTTGGCTTCTTGAGCATCAACATTACTTAAATTACCAGTGACCGATGCTTGAAATGCCGATGCCATCTTGGGGCCAGCAGCAGAATATATGGCATTCATTTTCATCAGTTCTTCAGCCTGCTTGCCCTGCCCATTCAGCTGCATTTCTCGAATCTTGGCAGCAAATTGCTCTCCTTGCATGGCACGATCACGATCTGCTTCCATGTCTTTGCGTGATTGTCCGGTGAGTTTGGTCAATGCGTCATATTCAATCAAATAGGCTTTTGCACCACTGGCCAACTGTGCCGTGGTCATTTTTTGACTGTTGCCCAGGCGAGTTTGTAGTTGTAGATATCCCAACTGTCCCTCAATGGCGTCAGTCATGGTCATGCCCAGACGTAGAAACTCGCCGCGACTACCTTCAAGAGCAGCGCCCATGTCTCCTAATTTTTTACGGCCGTCAGACACTGATCCAGCAAACAATGCCAAATCTTTGCTGTTGGCCGCTATTGCTGTGGCAAAGCCGCCCAACTCGTCCATGGTCAGCCCTAATTTTTTAGCACTGCTCCACAATCCTCCCATGCCATCTGCGGCAGCAGCACCTGATTTTGATATGTCTTGATAGCTTTTGAACAGTTTGTCGCCCAATTCATTGGCCATTTTTTGCAGTTCAACTGCTGTTTCCATCGCTGACACCGCCAAGGCCGACAATCCACCTACTACAAGTTTGACCAGTGGACCCCCAGGCACTAGCAACGTCAATGCCACAGCTGCCATTTTAGCTGCTTGTACCATGCTGTCCATAGCACCATTCATGGCAGACGCACCTTTTGCTCCCAGCGTCATGGCCTTGGTTGCTGCCATGGCTGCGGATTTCAAGGCCACGACCACACCGGCCAGCGCATCTAGGCCAGCCGTAGCATTTTGTATTCCAGTGGCATTTTTTACCTGAGCATCAAAAGACCTTTGTTGAGTTGATGCGCTGATTTCGCCATGCATTCGCATTTCCTCATTAACTTGCCGAGTGATTCGAGCCAATTCTTCAAGTTCACGATTTGCATCAGTCATAATTAGTTCCCATAAGTAAACATATATTTATAGGTATAATATGTCCCAAACTTCCAATCCACTGCGTCAATTTTTTAGACAACCTGCAGTTTATATCAAATTGCCATCTGATGGTCAATTCTGGCCTGAAAAATCTATCAACATGACAGAAAATCGAGAATTGCCAGTTTTGCCAATGACTGCCATTGACGAAATAACCTATCGAACCCCTGACGCATTGTTCAATGGACAAGCAGTGATATCAGTAATACAAAGCTGTATACCTGCTATCAAGAATGCATGGGATATGCCTGGCATGGATACAAACGCAGTGCTGGTGGCCATTCGTATTGCCAGTTACGGGCATGGCATGGGCATTTCCAGCACTTGCCCTGCTTGTAAAACAGAACAAGAGTATGAAATTGATCTTCGATCAGTACTGGAATCTATTCAAGCGCCAGACTACACATTCATACTCACACATGGCGATTTGGAAATTGCATTCAAACCTGCCAGCTATCAACATCAAAACACAGCAAACCAACTGCAATTTGATGAACAACGCAATATTCGGGCCATACCTGATTCAGACATACCAGACAGTGAGAAAATAAAAAAACTCAATGCCGCATTAGCAAGAATCACCGAACTCACAGTGGATGCAATGAAGTTTAACATTGCCAGCATCCGCACACCTCAGGCCCTGGTCACCGAATCGGAGTATATTCAAGAATTTTTAACCAACTGCGATCGAAAATTATTTGGACAGATTCGTGATCGTGTGATTGCATTTCGATTGCAATCCGAACTTGCTCCAATTAAAATGGTGTGTGACAATTGTGCCAACGAATACGACCAAGGTGTGAACTTAGATCAAACAAGTTTTTTCGAAGCCGCCTCCTAACCTCAACATCTGATCAAATTGCCAAGATAATCGACGACATGGAGAATGAGTCCAAAGATATCAAGGCACAGAGTCTGAAGCTTGCATGGTATATGAGAGGAGGCATAACG
>CAIMTR010000125.1 GCA_903844415.1 uncultured Gammaproteobacteria bacterium | reverse complement strand
CTGCTAAGCTGGCTGCTGATCAAGCACAAGCGCAAAGTGCTCAGGCAAGTTTGGTTGCTCAATCCGCAGCTAAAATTAAAGAAATAATTCAAATGTATTGGAATATTCCTGAAAACTCGCCCAATGGTATGACTGCTGTTATTCGATTGGTTCTTACTCCTACAGGAGAAGTAATCACAAGTGAAATAGTGCAATCAAGTGGTAATGATGTATTTGATCGATCAATAATTTCTGCTGTCAAAAGTGCAGAAAGTTTTCCTGAATTACAAGATTTGCCACCGAAAGTGTTCGATGAGAATTTTAGACGTATAAATCTCCAATTCATTAGGCCAGAGAAATTAATACAATGATCAAACATTATCTGAGAGGTTTTTTCTTTTTTGGTTATCTAATGTGCAGTCTTGCGCATGCTCAACAATTAACAATCCAGATTACCCAAGGCGTTGATAATCCAGTACCTATAGCTATAGTGCCTTTCGAATGGCAAGGCTTTGGCGTGTTAAGTGAAAATATCACGGATGTTGTTAACAGAGATTTACGTAACAGCGGCGAGTTTTCTCCCATTGCAGAAGAGAACATGCTGAGTACACCACATGAGGAAAATGAAGTTTTTTTTCGTGACTGGCGTTTTTTGGGTTCTGATTATTTGTTGATTGGCAAAATCATGCGTTCTAATAACAGTGAGCTTTTTGAAGTGCAATATGAATTGTTTGATGTAGTCCGCGAAATGCGCATGATTGGAGAGGTGATAAGCGGTACAGAATCTCAACTGCGTGACATTGCTCATCAGATAAGTGATGTCGTGTTCGAGCAAGTAACAGGAGTAAGGGGAGCTTTTGGAACAAAGATTTTGTACATTACATCCCAACGAATATCTCAGCTTGAGTCAAACTATCAGTTGAACATGGCAGATGCAGATGGTGGCCGTGCTCAAGTATTGTTAAATTCGCAAGAACCCATTATGTCTCCATCCTGGTCACCTGATGCACGTCAGATTGCCTATGTCAGTTTTGAATCAACTCGGCCACGAATTTATATTCAGGATCTTGGGACTGGTACAAGAGAGCAAATAACTGATTTCCCCGGGATCAACAGCTCTCCAGTGTGGTCACCTGATGGCACTAAAATGGCAATGGTGCTTTCAAAGGATGGCAACCCAGATATTTTTGTAATGGACTTAAAAACCAGAGATTTACGAAAAATTACCACTCATTTCGCCGTAGATACAGAGCCCAGTTGGATGCCCGACAGTAAGTCATTGATCTATACTTCTGAACAAGGCGGGAATGGACGACCACAAATCTATCAGGTTGCCCTGGATACTGGTTGGTCTGAAAGAGTGACCTTCGAGGGCACCTATAATTCCAAAGGAATGATGCTACAGGATGGTAAGAATTTGGTCCTAATTCATAGGCTTGACACTACTGACGACTACCATCTTGCAATTCAGAATCTTGATCGAGGTACTATAAGAATATTGACAGAGACATCGCTTGATGAATCGCCTACAATAGCACCTAACGCTAGCATGATTATGTATGCGTCGAAATCAGGAAATCGGGGAATTCTTAACGCAGTTTCCATTGACGGTAGAGTAAAGTTCCAACTCCCTATCGCCGAAGGAGATGTAAGAGAGCCGGCTTGGTCGCCTTACCTTAATTGATAGGGTAGCTCAAGAGTTAAAAAAGACATTAATCTAAATAAAAAGTTCAAAAAATAATGCAATGGGACTTGTTACTTTACTAAAAAGTGACGAGAATATAGCAGTTTTTGCCCTAGCATAATAAAACCGAGGAGTTTGTATGCAATATAACACCGTTCTGAAATTAGGTATGGCTGCTTTGTTATCAGTGATGATGGTGGCTTGCGCCTCCAATGATGCTGAAGAATCAACCGCAGTTACACCCGCAACTACCAACAATGCTAACGCTTCAGGTGCTGGAAATGCAGGTGGTCTTTCAGCTGCAGAAATTGCAGCACGTGATGCAGCTTTGGCCAAAAAGATATTCTATTTTGAATTTGACAAATCAGATCTCAGTGCAGAAGACCGGGATGCACTTGTACACCATGCGAACGATTTGAAAGCTAATCCGAGCAAAAATATCCGATTAGAAGGTCATGCTGATGAGCGTGGTACTCGCGAATATAACCTTGCACTTGGTGAGCGTCGTGCACAGTCAATAGAAAGATACCTCCAGGTACAGGGCGTTTCAGCAGGTCAGATGGAAACAGTAAGTTATGGAGAAGAAATGCCGGCAGATAGTGGTACTTCTGAGGCTTCTTACTCAAAGAACCGTCGTGTTGAAATGAAATAAGAGTCACAAAATCTAATTGAGCCGGGTTCGCCCGGCTTTTTTTTTTGGAAGGTCAATATGCTAAAAGCTTTTTTGTTAGCTCTGGTTTTTTTGTCACTTTCTGTCCTTGCTCAAGTCCCTGTCACAAATTCTGGGGCTGGTAATTCCAGCATTCGAAATCAGACTACATCATCACAAGCAGGGTCCAACAATGACTTGGTGATTAGTTTGTATGAGCAACTTGAAACACTGCAACAGGAAGTCCAAACCCTGCGCGGAATAGTTGAAGAGCAAAACTTTCAGATAAAAAAAATACAAACTGAACAGCGTGATCGTTACCTTGATATCGATCGTCGCCTTAGTATTTCCTCCCAGAACGGAGCTGATATAGCTACTTCTGAGGTGTCCGGGGCGAGTCCTGCAGCACTCTTATCAAAAACTGGTCAAGCCGAAGTTTCTACTGTTGATTCATCAATTCAACGACCTACATCAGCAGTTGGAGAAAGCGTTCAAGCAAATAACTCAACTCAAGGAACACGCTCAGAAGCAGTACCTGTATTTGTACAGCCGGCTGGTGCTCCCCTCCCTGCGTTAGTTGGCCAAATGGATGAGCAGGAATTATATCGGACATCGTTAAATTTATTACTTGAGCAAAGTAATTACGAAGAATCTATCAGCATGTTTCAATCTTATATTGATAATTACCCTCAGGGGCGTTATTTGACTAATTCATATTATTGGCAAGGCGAAGCGTTCATTTTGGTTTCACGTTTTAGTCAAGCGAAAGATGTTTTTAGCAAAATACTATCCGATTATTCTCAAGACCCCAAGGCAGCAGGTGCCATGTTAAAATTGGGTGTAGCTTACAAGCAGTTAGGCGATTTAAGTCTTGCTGATCAAACTTGGCGAGAAATCGCTACTCGTTATCCTGATAGTTCAACAGAAATCCGAGAAGCAGAAAACTATTTGAATGGGCAGTAATGACCCTACAAGTTTCCAATCCTATTTAAGAACGTTTTCAAATCCTTGAAATTCTACTGTCTCCATTCAGTATCATGAATGTAAATATACGTATAACTGAAATATTTTTTTCACTTCAGGGGGAATCTCGTACAGTAGGTTGCCCAACGGTGTTTGTCCGTCTAACTGGATGCCCCCTACGATGTGCTTATTGCGATACGTCCTATGCATTTACTGGAGGAATAATATACAAATTGGATCAAGTCCTGCGTGAAGTTTCGTCTTACTCCCCTCGGTATGTAACTGTAACCGGTGGTGAGCCACTGTCCCAGTTGTCATGTCTGCCTCTGTTAACCCTGCTGTGTGATGCTGGGTATGAAGTATCTTTAGAAACCAGTGGTGCACTAGATATTGCGCAGGTAGACACTCGTGTTAGTAAAGTTATGGATATAAAAACTCCAGGTTCAGAAGAACATAACCGTAACCTCTATTCCAACATTGATCATTTATCCCGGAATGATCAAATTAAATTCGTGATTTGTGATGAAAATGATTACATCTGGTCAAAATCCAAATTAACAGAATTTGCCTTAACTAATAAAGTTTCAGATGTACTTTTTTCACCAAGTCATGCCGCGCTCGCACCAGGAGTCTTGGCTGATTGGATATTGAGAGATAGGCTTCCAGTACGTATGCAGGTTCAATTGCATAAATATTTGTGGGCAGATGCTGTAGGTCGCTGACAAATGTCTTTTACCACAAATCAATCCAAAGACGCTGCAAATCCAGCTAATACCAATTGTTGTGCCAAAGCCGTGGTACTTCTTTCAGGGGGGCTCGATTCCGCGACTTGCCTTGCTATCGCCAAAACTCAGGGTTACGAGTGTTACGGTCTGAGTTTTGATTATGGTCAGAGAAATCGTAGTGAACTTGGTGCGGCAGTTCGCATTGCAAATCAAAT
>CAIMTR010000124.1 GCA_903844415.1 uncultured Gammaproteobacteria bacterium | reverse complement strand
CGGCTTTGCTGCGGTTAGGTTCTTTGCCGGGGTTGGATTGGATACCAACAGCTTTACCAGACATGGTGTGCGGCTTGGCGTAAGCAGAAGCCGGTTTGTTGTTTACCTTAGCCATTATTTGCCCCTTGCGTTGCCGCGTTGGTTCATAGCACGGGCCATGTTGCGACCATATTTTTGCATGGCTTCGCCTGTAACACCGCCCTTTGCCATCTTGTGCATACGGCCTTCGTGACCCTTAACCATTTTTTTGGCTTCGGTATCTGCAATTTGTTTTACCTGCTTTGTGTCCATTTTGAACTCCTAAGTTACGCTTACCGTTACTGTACCAATTTCTACCTCTAACATCAAATTATTCGGCGTCAATGCTGCGTCAAAACTTGCTGAACCGCCAACTGGATTCCAGCCCCATTGGAAGATTCGACTGCCACCACCCAACTCGCCATCAGCCAACAAACCTGAAATCACATAACTCCGGTCAGGTCTAGGATTTCTCAAAGCCTGTGGATCATCCACTGGGTACATACCCAACTGCAACTGTGGATGGTCTGGATCCCAACATTCTGGGCACACCAATAAGTTGTAGTTCTTAGTCTTGATGATCTCAGTCTTAAGAACCTTTAACTTGAACCGTTGACCACAACGGTCACACTCCGAAATTGCATTCTTGCCAGAGGCGTAACGATTACCCATTACACCATCCTACCTTTGGTCTTACCACGCTGGGCAATACCATCTGCACGGGAAGAGGCTGTGACTTTGCCGCCTCGTTTCATTTGTTCCACATCTTTAAACCGAACTGCTTTTTCTTCTGGTAGTTTGCTTTTGGGTACTCGCACTGCAACAGAGTCTAGTGCGTTCTTCCATTCTCTACCAAACTTACCAAGTTCATCACCGCCACTCCACCACTTCTCGTCACCTACTCCGTACTTTGGATTAGGGTTTCGCTCAAAATACCCTGACTTTTTAGCGGCGTCATATTCTGCTTGCGACATATTTCTGTATGCGTGAGTAATATCTTTATCACTGTTCGGCATACGTATTGGCGAATTTTTTAGACTTACTCCTTTTGACATAACCATTTTGTTTTTTACCGCTGGGCGCAGCGCCATTTCAGCAGCGCTTAAAACTCTGTTGCCCAAGCTTCCAGCAGCGCGTACGGCGTTATTGCCCAAGCCCGCGCCAATCAGATATTCTTCCGGGTATACAGGCTCAATCGCCTCTTCCTCAGCGGTAGGCAGGCGAGGCTTTAAGCTCTCGTTGTATTTCTCTAGTACGCTTTTATATTTTTCAGCCACCGTCACCTCCCAATGTAGGTTTGACGGGGTACAAGTCTTAAAGCTGCTTTCTCATGATCTTCGTATGCTGCCAGTTCCCAAGCTTCGTCATACTGTTGTTTTAGCATGGGTAAGCGCTCCATACCTGTTGGTACTTTGCCAGCGATGTAGTACGACAAACCAGCCGCCATACAGGGTATAAATCTAAACGGCACATCCATGATGTTGACACCGCCACCTGCGTCTTGGGTACGGCGTAAACGCCAATAAACAAGCTGGTATGACTGAGCATTGTCGGGAGTAGGCCAAACTGTTACGGCTGGAACTTGTTGCCAATAGACTGTTGCTGCGGCAGTGTGTCCTACAGCAATCGTGTTTTGCTGCCCACGGAAACAGTTATACAAAGTACCTGTGACAGCGTTTGTATTTTGCGTGATATAGCCGTAATTGATAATCTCGTTATCAATCTTTACAAACCCAGATGCGGGTAAACCCGTAACATCGTTCAATACAACTGAAGTAGATGTACTAGTAATGGTTGTAGTTAACGTAGCAGATATAGGACTAGTCTGCCCGTTGTAGCGTTGGATCCAAATTTGAATAGGTCTGGCTTGCTGAATTTTGTTGGGGATAGTGGCATAAGTGGAGACACTAATACGAGTAATTGTTAAGTCCGCTTGGGTAGCCGTATTGTTGCCTCCTGTACGAATTAAATGCTCAAGTAGGTCAATAGTATCGTTTGGCAGCGGATATGTATTTTGCCCTTGCACCAAATTAATAATACCCGGTTCAATCGTCCACAAGTTAATACCACGGTTTGCCCAATCAGCAAACATAATGTTGAGGCTACGACGAGCAGTACGCAGGTCATAACCCGTGCGCATCTCACTACCGGCACGCTCAAACGCCTCCTCGACCAACTCGGTCAAGTCGAGGTTGAAACCTGTTGCGCCAGAAGTATTTGCCATTATCTAAATCCTGCCGTTTTCTTTGCCACTTTGGGTGGTTGTTTTACGAACTGCTGCCCTTTAGCTTTGCCAGCACGTTTTGCACGTGTTGTCGCAGCGTACTCAGTAGGGCTAAGACTTTTGATCGCAGCTTTTGGAAGGTATCGCTCACCTGTGTCAGAAGATTTTTTACCACTTTTAGTTGTCCAATCTTGGTTTCCCCAATCCTTTAGGGATTTCTGTGGCTTTTTAATCACGATACCCGCCACCTGCGGCCTTGTACCGTTTAGCCATTACCTGTGCTTTTCTCGCGCTCCATTGCCCTGCGCCCGTACCCACGATTGCCGCAGCTTTGACGCTGTTGAAGATCCGTTTACGTAACTCTGGCTTGGTGTAGTTGCCCGCCTCGTTTACTTTAGATTTTGTTTTACCGCCTTCAGCGTACATGTCCACATCTTGCGGCTTGTCCTTGCGGTGAATGACCTTCTTCCCCGGCATCTTTGACGGATTCATTGCACCCATACCGCGAGAAGACATCATACAAATTTACCCTTTGTTTTACCTTTGGTAGCACAACCATCAGCGCGACTGGAAGCAGTCATACCACCTTTTTTCATACCCTTGCCAGCAACACCGGTAGGGTTTGAGACGTCTATGTCAACATCTCCGCTCATATCTTCGTAGTCCTCGGACTTAACTGCGGCTTTTTTGGGTTTGTCTTCGCTGGTTGCGGCCTTTATCCCTTCGGCTACGGCACCTGTACCTGCGACTCGAATTGCCATGCGTTGAGCGGCGCGATCTTCGGCTAACTCAGTAGACCTTTTTGCGCCGCCTTTGAGGTGAGACGTGTCTTTGGTGAGCTTCCTAAGATCATCCATGATGCTGGCATTGCTGGTAAATGAAGGCATGTTGCTCCACTTAGTACCTCTGACACCAGCACCGCCACCGCCACCACCACCTTCAAGTGGTGTTAAATCGTCCCCACGTCTTGGTCTACTTGTAGCCATGATTACACCATCTTTCCGCGAGTTTTACCCTTGGTGGCACAGCCATCAGCACGACTAGAAGCTGTGCCGCCTTTTTTATAAGTGTCGCCCATTGCGTTTACGCGTGATGCACGGCCTGCTTTAGAAGTTTGTTTAGGCTCTGGCGTCATATAATTTTCTTTAGGCTCTGGCGTCATGTAATTTTCTTTAGGCTCTGACCCAATTTTGGAGGCGTCTTTGTACGCCTTACGTTCTTTGGTGTACGTTTTGGCTTCCTCTAAATCTTTAGGGGAGATGTTCTCCATGTCTTGCCCGGGAGGGAATTTAGTTGCCATGATCTACTCCTTAACAGGCTTTGCCGCCCATGTTCATCTTGACCATCTTGCCTTTGGTTTTGCCCTTGGCTTCGACGCCGCCGCCTTTAGCCATCTTCTTCATGCCGTCTTTGGCGGTGTCCATACCTTTTTCCATTACGGGTTTGCCCATCTTAGAAGGCATAGCTGATTTGGCTCCAGCTTTTTTCTTAGCTATCATTGCCATAAAACCGGGGTTCATTTTCGTTGCCATAGTTCCACCTTCTTTAAAAAGTTGAGATTTGCCGTGAAGAGTTTTAGACTCATTCACTTTTTGTAAATCAGGACGCGAACGCGGCCCGCCTTTTAACTGGAGTTTTTTATCGGCAGCAGCAAAATCTTTGCCCACAGACTGAGGGACACCAGCTTTCTTGGCAAACGCGGGGTTATTAGCCACGGCTTCCATGAAATTGTGTTGTTTCTTACTTGTGCTCGGCATCGTCGTCTTTCTTGCGGTTTACAAGTTTCTTCACGGTTTCAGTTTCCCAAATGCGGATTGCTACCCAGACAATACTGAGGATCGCAGATAAAGCGGGTAAGAATTCCACAAGTGTTCCTATGACCGTAAGAAGAGACGCGCCATCAAGGGCGTACTTCAAAGTTTCTTGGTTTTGTTCGTTCATACAAACCTACCCTTCGTTTTGCCCTTGGTAGCACAACCATCAGCCGCCGTTACGTACCCGCCATCAGCGCAGTTCCAAGCCCGTAGGCTCTTGTTAATCCTCGAATCTGGATCCCTTGCGGTTTCTGCGCTCGTCAATTTCGATTTCATCCCTTTCATACGGGCGCAAAAGGAGTCTCGCCTGCTGCCGCCCTTGGGTTGGGGAGCTTTTAACCCCGGTTTCCCGGGATTCGCTGCGTTGTAGGAAGCCCGACCTTTGGCGTTTAAGCCTCCGCTCGGATTCTTCCCTTCCTTGCGCGTCCATGCAGGCGACTTAGCCATAAAAGACTTCAATGCCCACAACAGTACCAACGCTGGTTGTTAGGTACAGTCCTGTAGTTGCCAAAATACCTTCGCCGGGTATATTGATGCTAAAGTTCACGGGCGTGGTAACGCTGGCAATGTCCATCGTAAACAGCACAGCGCCAGTGGCGCTGCCATCACGAATCTCAAATGTTGCGGCTGTGCTTGCTTTAGGACTGACCACGATACCTTTGAGGCGTGTACGACCCGCCATAAAAGAGCCAGCAGCAGTTAAGTGAGCCGCCTTTACGTCTGTCTGTTGCATAATTAATCTCCTTTTAAAAGGGGGCCGAAGCCCCCGTGATTAATTAGACCTGTGAAGGATTGGCAGAACCGTCAGAATCTTTGACAACATACGTAATAGTCAATACACCAGCACCAGAGGTGGCGGTGACGTTAGCCTGTGTAAATGTAATGATTGCGTCTGTTGTGCCCACGTTGCTACACAGCACAGCGGCGGCGGCAGAATTATTACCAAGTAAAATATTCACGATGCCGGTGTTTGTAAACACACTTCCGTTTGCTGCTGTATTAATAGCTGTGCCATTTACCTGCAAAACGTATGTAGGAGTTGTTGTTGCATAAGCAACAGTGGTGTTAAACGCAGCGGTCAGAATCTGTGAGCCTGCTGGGATCGTAAAAGCGGTCGTAGCTGCTGTAATGTCTGTGTACAAAATGGCTTTAGACTGTGATACAACAGTAGCGCCCAAGTTGCGGATAGTGCCAGCGGTAGTGCCAGTTGTGTTTTTAACAGTGCCCAACAACCAAGGGCCAAGGTGAGTTGCGAATCCCATGAGGATCTCCTATACATGCGTTATAGCGTATCAATCTGCATGAGGTCAGCCGAGCCTGTTTGATACGCCGATGAATCTCGGAATGTGTTCAATATACACCAAAAGAAAAGGGGGCACAAGGCCCCCTTCTCAGTCTTTTTAGGACGAACCGGGAGAACCGAACATTCCCAATGGGTCAGACCAACCAAAGCTGTAACGCTCGCGGGCTTTGTAACGGACGTTGCCGGTATCAAAGTCACCGTCCATGCTGTTAGCAAGGGGTGAACGAACGAAATGCTTCAGACCGTTAGGCACATCAGTAGTCAAATACCAGCCGTTTGTGTCGGTCAAGTAGTTGTTAATAGAGTAGCCTTCGGGGATAGAACCGTTGTTCTTCAGAGCATTGATGTCGTTGTCGGTAGTGCCAACACGGAGGTTGGTTTCCAACAGGCGGGTAGCCACGAACTGCAATGCAGCGGGAACAATTAGCTTCTTGGGCTTGGCAGCGATCAGCAAACCGCGCTCGTCTGTCCATGCAGCAATCTGAATAACAGCGTTTTCCAACGAAGTTTCATTCAAGTCAGCAGCAGTGGAAGGACGGTTGGAGTT
>CAIMTR010000123.1 GCA_903844415.1 uncultured Gammaproteobacteria bacterium | reverse complement strand
TAGCGATAATTTCATTTTTTAAATAAGTTAATTATGAAATTTACATATTCAAATATTTTCTAGATAAGCTGGGCCTAAAAACTAAAGTTTAGGTAGTTAACTGAGCATCAATCACAAGAGAAAATATTAAATATTAGCGGGTGCCGAATTAACGCGTTATGACTAGTAGTCTACGTAATAACTTCGAAAACAAACAACCGCCTTTTGACTGTTTAAAAATCTACCAGAAATTTGACTTTTTCTGTGTGGTCCTAGATATTTTTGCGCGGGTTTTCATTCCAATACATGTAATTCCGGTATGGCAGTAAAAAAAAGCGCAAATCGCACCGGTTGTCCATTTTCTGACAATAAACGTCCGTAGTTTTCTAGTTGTGGGCGATATAAAGCCGTTTGTACTTCAAAGAAGTCGGCAAGAGTTTGCCCCGGTGCTGGACTTACGGATTTGTAATCGATTATCCAGCGTTGCCCATCTGAGTCAACAAACGTGCGATCCACTGCAAAATCACGGCGCTTACCACTGCTGTAATCACAAATAGCTAATTCACATTTATCGTCGTGGTGGCGGGTGTTGAACAGCCAATTCCCTTGTGTGGTTTTAGTGCATTTACGCAGATGGTCAAAAACAGTGGCGACCGCAGACTCTAAACTAGCAGGGGTGTTGCACAAAGGTCGAAGTACACGCTCCCATAAGGGCAGTTGTGTGAATGTTTCCAGCCATTGAGGTCCTTCTTGGACTAATGTCTTGAGTCCAAGGTGGACTAACTCACCAATGCACGCTGCCCGCATGTTTTCTTGCACAAAGTCTGCTGATAACAGGGGAGTTCGTTGCAAAAATAAAGACTTCTTTAAAGGTGAGCACCAGTCGCTAGGTAAGCGCAGCACGGGTTGATATTGCAAAGGGGATACCTGTTCGGTTGACGGAGTATCTTGTTTGTCTTGCAATGGTTCGATGGTAACGTTTAAAGCATTTTGTGAGGCGATCAATGTCGGTAAAATTGTGCTGAGCAAGGAATGGGCAGGGCAAGTAAAGTTACCATCTTTGTGAGTCACCACATGACCAAACAGCCAAGCCTCCCGAATGGCACGAGTAACGCCAATATAAAGCAGGCGTGTTGTTTCAAGATCTGTGCGTTGTCCTGCTTCGAATTTTAAGTACTGATACAACGCATCGCTGTTGTCACCTTTTGCTGGAAGTAAACCTAGCAGTGGCCGCGCTTGATTGTGATCGTCTAGAAATTCTTTCCAGATTAGCAGTGGATTGTCATCCGACTTGGGAGGGCGATCGAGGCCAGGCATAATCACAACATCAAATTCCAATCCTTTGGCTTTATGCAAGGTCATTAGGTGGAGATTGACATTAGGATAGGCGGCACTGCCATAGCAACGATTTAACAGTGTAGTGAAATGGTGAATGTCGAGAATATCTTCGTTTGACTGATGCGAGGCGACAAGATCAAGGAAGGTGCTGATATTGGCCATTACGCTGTTGGTAGATAAAGTTGCTGGGCCACCGAGTTCTATCCACAAGTTTTCTAACAAGGTTCGTAACGGTATTTGCTGGCGTAATTCGCGTGAATTGTGGAGTGCCGGGACACAACGTTGCAAACGGGAACAGGCATCACTGCTTAGTTTGTCTATAATTACAAAGCTCTGCAGGGTTGACCACAAGCTCACCTTATTTTGATTGGTGTGCAGTGCTAGAATTTCGATATCAACCAAACTCAACCCAACAAAAGGAGCGCGCATTAGAGCAAACCAGGCGGTGCTGTCACTCAGATTAAGTAGAGCGCGCAATAGGGTAAAGAGATCGCTCACTGCAGGGTAAGATAGTAAAGGATCGATCTCGCTAGCGTTCCAGGATAAATTTTTTGCTCGCAAAGCCGGCACGATGTCAGCAAGATGATTACGCCCACGCACCAGAATGGCAATTGATTGTGCTGGATTTTCTTCTTTCAAACGAAAGCATAAATCAGCTACTTCGCTGGCTTCAAGTTGACGACGGGTTTCTATATCACTGCGCTCGTCCTTTTTTGCCTCCCAGAGTTTGCACCGCACACCAGCCAAAGCTTCATTTGTTGTGGAACTTGATGTACTCGGGCTATAACAAACACCCCCACGGTCTATATTGTCGAGTTGGGGAAAAGCCACACTGAACACATTATTGACCCAATCTACTACCGGACTTTCGCTGCGGAAATTTACACTCAGATGTAATGGCAACAAAAATCTGGAACCAATGCCGAGATCACGTGCGCGTAAAAAAAGACCCACATTGGCTGCGCGGAACGCATAACACGATTGCATGCCGTCGCCTACAATAAACAGCGTGCGCCCATCATTGGCTGTCCAGCCCGCTGTTAATTTTTCCAGCAAGTGAAACTGCATGCTAGAAGTGTCCTGGAATTCGTCTACCAAAATATGCTTAATTCGGTAATCGAGATGTAAAGCAAGATCAGTAGGCTCTACATCGCTACCAAGCGCTTGCAGGGCCGCCAGACTGGTTTGGGTGTGATCAATTTTTCCCGCAACACACATGGCAACTTCAAGTTGTGCAGCCAGCAGCGGCAGGATAGTAGTTAGTGCATTTATTACATCCCACTGCGCCTGCGGATAAGAGGCGGTAGGTAAACGAGCTAATAACTGTAGCAGTGGCAACAAGCCAGCTTCTGCAAGTTTTTCGGCGGTGTCGACAAATAGTGCCTTCATGTCTTCTATAAGTTGTTTTTGAGTTCGATCTTTGGTGCTGCTGGCTGCAGGAAAACCGTCTTTTGAGCTTACTTTTTTGCGAAAATCTTTGTAATCGGCAAGCATAAAAAATTCAGCCAGCTTATTCCAAAGTGTGATTGCGTCAGCTGAGGCAGCAGGTAGAACTGAATTAAAAATCGATAAACTTTGGGGGTGGTCATGTTGCGCAGCGAGATTACTTGTTGCGAAAACGAGTAGAGACATTATGGGTGTTTGTAAGTGTAATAATTGTTGTCTGGCTGTATGCAGTGTACTGGTGAGCATGTCTGCAAGGTTATTTTCCAACAAGAGCCGAGCCTGGGTTGGGTCAGTGCGTAATTGCGCGACTAACGGCAACCATTGTTCGCGTTTTTTTAACAAGTTTTGCAATAAATTTTCAGTGATGGGTAAATTATTGTGGAGATGGCGTAGCAACACTGCCAGTGCATCACCCGCTGGGCCTGGTTTGTCTAGCCATGCCAAAGTGTCGTGAATAGCCTCAGTAAAAACCGGCTGCATGTCAGTGCTGATTACAGGTCGTGATCCAAAGTTAGAGCCAAGCGGTAATTGTGCTGTGAGTGTGCTAGTGAAACTGTCGATGGTAGTGACATGAAGTCGTTTGCTGTTGCTGAGTAGTTTCCATTCGAGCATGGCATCACGCTGCAAGACAGTTTGCGCCATTTGTAATGTCAGACGTTTATGATCAGGTAGCAAAGCAATTTGTGCAGGAGTTGATATCGTTGCTTCGTGCAGATACATCAGCAGCCGATTGCGCATTTCCATGGCAGCTTTACGAGTAAAAGTAAAAGCCACAATTTCTTCAGGTTGATCACAACATGCCAATAGGCAAAGAATTCGT
The DNA here is from genome assembly GCA_903844415.1 of uncultured Gammaproteobacteria bacterium. Classification (GTDB taxonomy): domain Bacteria; phylum Pseudomonadota; class Gammaproteobacteria; order Pseudomonadales; family Pseudohongiellaceae; genus CAILUG01. The sequence continues at coordinate 3,434 of CAIMTR010000123.1, read as the reverse complement.
TGTGTCAATAGTTCGGTTTTGCCTGATCCAGCAGGTGCCTGTACACAAAAAGATTGCTTGATATCCAGTGCGGCTTGACGAGCTGAGGTGTCGCTTTGGTGCATGTTCATGCTAGTGAGCTTTGTTCGGCGATACGACAAAAACTGTGCAGATGACAATATTCACATGTTTTTTTATGAAGTGGCTTTATCGCAAGCTTTCCGTCTAGATATTCTTGCGCCAGTTGTTGCAGGCTGTGTTGCCAGTATAGTTGCAAGTCTACCCATTTAGATATATTCACCGATTTATTGTTATTGAAATCTATATTTGCCAACGCTTGATCGCTGCAACCTATGCCTAAATATTGTTGTTCTTGCGGAGAAATATGTGCAAATAACAAGGCCGTTACGGGACCTGCCTGTAATTGTTGGGTTGCAGCTTCCTGATAGAGCAAGAGTTGTGAGGCCTCCGGACGTTCCTCCTGCCAATTTGGTTTAGTAAGTTTCCCGGTTTTATAATCGATAACCGTTAAGCTGCCATCTGCATTGCGATCGATACGATCGATACGCAGGTTTAGTTGCAAATTTTCATATTTCCATTTGGTTTTTAGTTCATTAGCCACAATTGTAAAGTGGCCGCGCTGTCGTTCTGAGTCAAGCCATGTTAATAATAGTTTGTGCAAGCGTTCCAGCTCTAATTTTTGATAACGAGGTGTCATCGTGTAAGGCTTACGTTTGGCAATATCAGCTAGGGAAAATTTTATCGCTGTATTTAGCTGGGCCTCTACAGAAGTAGAGGTAGTTTCATGTAAGAGCTGTGAACTTTGCATGTTGTACCAAAAATATTGCAATACATTGTGAATAGATTCTCCCACTACGCTAGCTGATAAACCCAGATGTAACTCTGGTAACTCACGTATCTGTAACCGGTGTTTAGCAAAAGCCCGAAATGGACACGCGGCCTGGTCCGCAAGGACACTGCCACTACCTTCATGCAGTAGATCATTTTGCATAGACAACTGCAGAGTTTCTTTAAACAGTTCCTGCTGCTTTGTAAAATTAAAAACCGCAGGATGCAGGCTGGAAAAATCAGATGGTGGAGGATTCAAAACTGTTACAGCAGGTAATAATTTGGTAGGACGTACCGGTAAGTCATCCATCTGTACAGCGTAACTGTACACTACTGAGCTGGCTGTAGAGGTAATTAACTGCTTGAGCATAAGCTCGGCTTTTTCGAGTAAAGCTTGTGGATTTAGCTCAGGAAATTGTGCTTTTTTTTGTATAGTCAATGGCAACCAAGGATTAATGTGGTGTTCACCTGGCCAATGTTGCTCAGTCATTTGCATACACCACAGATGAGTAAACCGCATACCACTACTACCAACGGGCCCTAGTATCTGGACAGGAGCCGATGTGTTGATGGTCGTGTAGGGAGTATTGTGGGTAAACCTGCTAGCAAGCGCCTGCGCGTTTTTCAAAGTGCAGTTATTAACCAAGAAGTTGCTTTGTAATAAATTAGCTTGCAGCTTGTGCCAGGCGCGCGCCAAGTTTGGGTTTCCCGTAGACAACAACTTTTCTTCATCCAGAAAAATTGACCATTGCTGTTGGAATAACCGCATCCAAAATTCGAAAGTTTGTTTTGTCGGTAGGGGACGCCGCTGTTGAGCCAGTTGTAACAGCGCTTGTCCGAGCAGCGGGCTATACCAAGGCCGCTCTTGTTGTAAACAGAGTTGGCGGAAACTTGCTAAGTTTGTGTGTAATTCACCTTGTTTTCGCAATTGAAATTCGAGTGCAGCTCTGGCATCAGCTTCCTCAGTTGCACCCAGCACCCATGGAGAACGTAGCAATTGACACAGATTCAACGTTACACATTGATCCTGATTAAAGTTGAGCAACTGCAAAGCAGTGGCAATGAAGGGTAGGTCCGCTAGACTCTGGTTTAAGGGGCAGGAAATACTAAGGGCCGCAGATTCCGTCAAACTTTGGCTAAACATGCGGTCTAGTACCGGCGCAACTTTTTGAATGTCGGGGCAGATGATGCCTATAGAGGCGGCAGGATCATCTTGAAGCACCGTTGTGGCCCACACTGTAACGGCACGGCATTCATCTGCTAGCGCGTTGTAGGTGTATACACTGATTGTTGGCGAGGAGGGCAAGGTTTGCCATGACTCTTGATCCACACCAAGCGAGGAAAAAGTATTTAATAAATTGCGATACAGCGGTGGGGAGTCAGTAAATCCGGACAACACTAAACGATCTGGCAATAACCCTCGTAATGCGGCAGGTTCTGTCTCTGCTAGGTTAAATAACACCTGTAACATAGCACTAAAAGTAAGTACTTTTTTACTGGTATTTAGTCCAATAAAGCTTTCCAGCCATAGCAAAAAAATTTGTTGGGCTTCTGCTTTGATTAGGTGGCCGTGTTGACGTGACACGTGGGATTTTAATTCAGCTAAAGGTATTTGCCATTGTTGCAATAACAACAGTGCTTCGCGGGTGCTGTGTGCAGTGCCATCGATGTTCAGCAAATTCGCCCCCGCATCAGATTCGCGAATTACCTGTTGCCAGAGCAACAGTTCCTGCGCAGGTTGCAGGAGATGCCAGGCTAACTTTGGATGAGTGCAATGCAGTGCGAGTGTTTGCCAGAGTTGTTCCAGCCACAGGTCAATGGCAAATATTGCAGGGGTAGCAATTATCTTGCTGTGCTGGTGGTTTAACGTGTATTTACACCATTGGTTCTGTAATTGAATACTGCTGGAATAATTAGGTGTTAACACTACCGCACCAGCAGTTAGTGCTGTATCGAGTCGGATGTTTTCGGCCTGTTGCGGCGTGTTGTTCATGTGTATGAACTTTTACATGTTGGGGTAATTGGGGCCACCACCACCTTCAGGAGTTACCCAGCGTATATTCTGAGTAGGATCCTTGATGTCGCAAGTTTTGCAATGCACACAATTGGCAGCGTTGATTTGTAGACGAGGTATGGCTTGTTCTCGCACAATTTCATAGACCCCGGCCGGGCAATAACGTTGCGCAGGTTCTTCAAATTGGGGCAGATTGAACATGATGGGTGTATTCGGATCCAACAACTGCAAGTGGCAAGGTTGTTCTTCATTGTGATGCGTGTTGGAAAGATAGACTGAACTAAGGCGATCAAAACTGAGTATCGAATCGGGCCTGGGATAGTCGATGGCAGGAGCTTTTTCAACTGCGATCAAAGTCGCATGGTCCGGTGTGGTTTCGCGCAGGGTAAATGGTAATTTACCTTTAAAAACAGTTTGATCCATCCATGTCAAAGCGCTGCCGGCAAGTGTGCCGAATTTGTGGAGCAACGGCCCACAGTTGCGCACAAGATGTAATTCTTTTTGTAGAGTGGAGTCGGTAAAAGCAGTTTGATAAGTCTCTGGTATAAGTGAGGGTACTGATTGCTGTAATGCAGTTACTAGTGCTTGTGCT
>CAIMTR010000122.1 GCA_903844415.1 uncultured Gammaproteobacteria bacterium | reverse complement strand
GTATTTTTAACGTCTGTAGCTGACGGCACAATTGATACCACCACGGATCTGCGATTAGTAGGCAAAAATTACGCAGGCTACGGTGAAGTACAGAATGAAAATTTTGTTCATCTATTGGAAAATTTTGCCAATACACTAGCACCACCAAAAGCTATTACCGGACAAATTTGGTTTGATACATCAATTAAAAAACTAAAATTCTATGATGGTGCCAAGTTTAAAACAGCCGGCGGCGCCGAAGCCAGTGCATCAGCACCCAGTGGTTTATCTGTAGGCGATTTTTGGTGGGATACAGCAGCCAAACAGTTGTATACCTATACCGGAAATGATTTCACTCTTATCGGCCCTATAGCCAGTCCCGATCTAGGCACATCAATTATCAGCCCAGCAGTGGTATATGGAACGCTGACCACTGCAGAAGGCCCGCATACCATACTTAAAGTCATAGCAGACAGCAAGACCATAGCTGTGATCAGCAAGACTGCCTTTACTCTTGACAATAGTAAAAACCCCATAGATGACTTCACAGTGATTAAGAAAGGTATAACATTGGTAAAATCGCAAACTGGTGTTTCTACAGATGATTTTACTTTTTGGGGCACTGCGAGTAACGCCACCAAACTAGGCGGGTTCACAGCTGATCAATATATTAAAACAGGTGAAAGCGCATTTATTTCTGAAGTGAATTTTGGCGATCCTGGATTTCAAGTAGGCGATGGCAACGACCTTAGAATTAGAATTGAAAACGGCAGCGATGTAGTTGTAGAAAATCGCTTAGGCAACGATATCACATTTAGAATCACAGTGCAAGACACTATTGATGAGAGAGATATTGCAATTATAAAACGCACAGGAATAGAACCTGGTATTTCTAACGCATATACTCTAGGATCAATTACCAAAAGGTGGAGCAATGTTTATGCCACAGCATTCAATGGTGCATTAACCGGAGCAGTGACTGGAAACACCACAGGCACACACAAAGGCAATGTATTGGCCAATGATGATACAGCGTTGATAGATGCCACAACAAAACAGATAGGATTTGCCGGTGCTAATATCGTTGGTACTCTTACTGGGTCAGTAACAGGATCTGCATCAACCGCAGTCAATGCTGGTAAACTAAACAATTTAGATCCCAGTGCTGTTATACCTGGATCAGCGATTTCGACAATAGCTGTGCGAAACTCCAATGGCGATATATTAGCCAATCAATTTGTTGGTATTGCAGATAAAACTGATAGAACATTTATCGATAGAACAAATGCAAGAATTGATCCTGCATGGGCAGATGGCACAACTAGTACTCAATATAGAACTGCAAGACTCACAGCCACTGCTTACAGTATAGCTGCCAGAGACGTCAGCGGTAATATTACTGCAAATATATTTAATGGCACAGCCACAGCTGCTCGTTATGCAGACTTAGCTGAAAAATATCTTGCTGACAAAGAATATGAAGCAGGAACAGTGGTAATAATAGGTGGAGAAAAAGAAGTCACAGCCAGCGATGTAAATACTCGTGCTATAGGAGTTGTTAGTACAGATCCTGCTTTTATGATGAATAAAGATCTTGAGGGTGGAATATATATTGCTCTCAAAGGAAGGGTTCCTTGCAAGGCATACGGGGCAGTGGCGAAAGGTGATAGACTAGTAGCTGGACCGGGTGGCACAGCCATGGCAGCTCATGGCAATTATGCCAATGTGTTTGCAGTTGCTCTAGAATCAACTGGCACACGAACTGGCAACATCATTGAAGTGTTGGTGCTGTAATGACTAGCGGAACCTCAATATTTGCTTCGCAGTATGTGACCATACAGGACAAGGCCGAGTCTTTGTTAGGCTTGGGATCTACTACTAGAGGATATGGACAAGCAGTGCAATCTGCAGATGTATTCATT
>CAIMTR010000121.1 GCA_903844415.1 uncultured Gammaproteobacteria bacterium | reverse complement strand
TGTAGAAGCACGCTTGTTGTTGCATGTAGTTGATTGCAATAACGATGAGCGTCAGTTGTTGAGCGGCGAAGTTACTAAAGTACTCGCTGAAATTGGCGCAGCAGATATTCCCATCCTGCTAGTTTTTAACAAAATTGACCTGGTGGGAGAAAAATTACCCACATTGGAAAGAGACGAGCAAGGTAAACCATGGCGAGTCTGGGTTTCGGCTCATACCGGAGCGGGGATCGATCTCTTGCTTTCGGCCATCAGCGAATTTCTTGGCGAAGATTTTATCTCTCCCACGCTGGAACTCTTGCCCCAGCAAGGAAAGTTACGCGCCCAGCTCTATCAGTTGGGTGTTGTGCAGTCTGAAACCAATGACGAACAAGGCAAATCACTCTTGGCTTTACACATGCCTCAAGCGGATTTCACGCGTGTAATGGTGGACGCAGGGCTGGATCCAGATCCCTATTTGCCTAGTGGGCCAATAGTGCAGGTACTTGCGGAAACTACCCATGATCATGTGGACGAAGCGGTGTAATTGCGCCCTATAATCCGCTAAAATATGGACCCTACCCGCAAGGTATATTGACACTCAAACCTCGAATACCATTTTTTTGGAGCACATAATGGCCTGGAACGAACCTGAAAATGATGATCGTAAGAATGATCCATGGGGCTCGCGTTCCGGTAAAAAGGCAAATGGCCCCCCTGATATCGATGCGGTGCTTAGTGACTTAATAAAAAAAATCTCCAGCCTGTTTGGTGGCAGTAAAAAGAACCCAGGCAGCACTAGCAATTCCGGTGGTGGACTTTCTAGTGGGTTGATTACAGTTGTCATGATCGTAATTGCAGCGCTATGGATCGGCGCTGGGTTCTATACCGTGGATGAGCCCGAACGTGGTGTGGTATTGCGCCTCGGAGTAGCACAGGAAGCAGTGGTATTGCCCGGATTACATTGGAATCCACCGCTCGTAGACGCTGTCACCAAAATTAATGTAACCCGCGTTTACGATCAATCTTTTTCCAATACTATGCTCACTGAAGACGACAACATCATCGACATCACCATGACAGTGCAATATGTCATTACGGATGCCCGCAAATATTTTCTGGAAGTTGAAGCGCCAGAAACAAGCCTACAAGAAGCTGCAGAATCTGCTATACGACATGTCGTGGGCGGCTCGATAATGGATGATGTTAATACTGTAGGCAGGGAGTTAGTGGCGCAGGACACAAAAATACGTTTGCAAACTTATCTCGATGCCTACGGTACTGGCATCACCATCAGACAGGTCAATATCGCGCAATCACAACCGCCGGCACAAGTCAGGGCCGCCTTTGACGATGTGATCAAGGCCCGTGAAGATAATCAGTCTTATCAAAACGAAGCGCGCGCTTACGCCAATAAGATTGTGCCGGAGGCTCGCGGTTTGGCCTTGCGCCAAATTGAAGAAGCCAATGCATACAAAGAGCAAGTCGTTGCTCAGGCGCAAGGTGAATCCCAACGCTTTGAACAATTACTGGTGGAATATAAAAAAGCCCCCGAAGTTACCCGAGAGAGGCTTTATATCGACACCATGCAATCGGTGATGACCAACAGCACTAAGGTCATGATCGATGTAGAAGGTGGCAACAATATGATGTATCTGCCTCTGGATCAAATCATGCAGGAAGCTCGGCGCACCCCAGTGGTAACAGCCACGCCCGCCAACATAAGCCCACAAGACATACGTAATTTAACCAACCAGATTCAGACCCAGGATACGCCAAGCAGAGGAGCTGCACGCTAATGAAAAACTCGAGCATGTTTACCCTCGTAATACTGACTCTGTTAGTTATGGTTGTTTCCAATTGCATCTACGTAGTCAGAGAAATAGATAAAGCTGTACTGCTGACCTTTGGTGAAGTGACTAACGCTGACATTACACCTGGTTTGCATTTCAAGATTCCAGGCGTTCACACTGTTCGCCTGTTTGACGGCAGAATTCAAACACTTGATGCTGAAACAGAAAGTTACCTCACCGCCGAAAAAAATTATTTGGAAGTAGATTCGTACGCAAAATGGCGCATTTCCAACACCGCACTTTTTTACACGACAACTTCAGGCGATGAAAATATTGCCAACAATTTGTTGACCCAGCGCATCAATACTGGTCTGCGCAATCAATTTGGTGAGCGTAGTGTCCATGATGTGGTCTCTGGGGAAAGAGATGTGTTGATGACCGAACTTACCACCACATTGAATTCCATAGCGCAAACAGAATTAGGAATTGAAGTTGTGGATGTACGCGTAAAGAAAATTGATTTGCCTCCGCTGGTCAGTGATTCCGTGTTTCAGCGGATGAATACTGAACGCCAGGAAGAGGCGCAGGAATTACGCTCCACCGGCTTTGAAGTGGCAGAAGGTATTCGCGCCGATGCGGATCGTCAGCAGATCGTGATCGAAGCCGAGGCCTATCGTGATGCAGAACTGATCCGTGGTGAAGGCGACGCACTCTCCTCATCAATCTATGCTGAAGCTTTCAATAAAGACCCGGAGTTTTACGAATTTACGCGTAGTCTGAATGCATATCGGGAAACTTTCAGCAACAGTGGTGACTTGTTGTTGCTTGGGCCAGACAGCGACTTCTTCCGATACATGAAAAATAGTAAAGCAGAATAAGTTCTGTTTACGACTATTGTGGCAAGAATTCGGCATAGCACTATAAACAAGCACTGCGGAAACAAATACATTCCATGACAACCAAGGCTAATCGCTGGCTGCTTCCAGACGGCGTTACAGAAATATTGCCCCCTCAAGCAAATCAACTGGAATCCCTACGGCGGGAATTACTGGATCTGTATAGCACCTGGGGCTACGACCTGATCCTTACTCCTCTCATCGAATTTCTGGATTCCTTACTGATTGTGCCGAGCCACGAATTACAACTGAGCACCTTTGTCATTGTGGATCAGCTCAGTGGCAAAAGTATGGGAGTTCGCGCCGACATTTCTTCGCAGGCTGCGCGTATAGATGCCCATGTGCTGAAACAAGAAGGTCCTACTCGATTATGTTATGCCGACAGCGTGTTGCGCACACGCCCGCAAGGCCAATTCGGCTCGCGTAGTCCATTACTTATTGGCGCAGAACTTTACGGCCATAACGGCATTGAAAGTGATGTTGAAGTTATCAGCTTATTGCTTGGCACACTCGAAATAGCAGGCATAAACAAACCTTTGCTCGCACTTGGGCACAGCAATATTTGTAAAACTTTGGTTAAAGCAGCAAATCTGTCAACGGAATTGGAAGCCAAGTTATTCTCTGCTCTGCAAAACAAGGCTACCACCGATATAACCTTACTACTGGATACCTGTACTGTTTCGGCCAAGTTACGCAAGGTACTGGAAATTTTGCCCACCATGCATGGGGATATAGGTGTGCTCGAACAGGCGGCCAATTTTTTCAAAGGTATGTCTCCTCTATTAGAAG
>CAIMTR010000120.1 GCA_903844415.1 uncultured Gammaproteobacteria bacterium | reverse complement strand
TACCTCCGCATTGGATGCAGTAGCAAGAACCGGTACCATCAAGGTCATGAAACCGGTAGCGGTCTTCTCCACCACATAGAGGGCAGGGTTGGTGCTTATCGGTTAGCTGATCTGGCGTGAGGCCAGCAAGTTTTGATAACAGGTCAGGCCACCTGCCGTTGGTTAGGTCTGTAATATTCATTTACCAGCTAACGCCTGCTCAAGTAATAGTCTGATGGCTGTAGCACGGGACATGGTATTGCCACGCCATTTATCTAGTCGCTGCAATAACTCTTGCGTAAGACGTATGTGGGTTGGATGGGCAAGTTTCAATGCTTTGGGTCGTGTGCTTGCCAACTGTAGCAGCAACTGCTACGATACGCAAGCAACATTGCAATAAGCCCAGCAAATGATCTATCAGTTGAGTAATGAAGAAAAACAACTTGCGTTATCAGAGGCTGAAAGAAGGCAGTCAGTAAATGAACAGAACAATAGTGTGGGCAGGAATCGCGGCATAGAAAAAGGCTCAAAAGCACTTATGTTGCATAAAATAGGTAGCCTTGGGGAGATGGCAGTTGCATCATATTTGGGTTTAAATAATTTTCTTTATTGCGATAAAACCCCAAAAAAAGATTCTTGCGATCTTCCTTTTAGGATTGATGTAAAAACTAGATCCAAGCATTATTACGATTTAATAATTCAATTGGATGAAAAGACAAATAAAAATTTCTGGCTTTGCACTATAGAACTAGATGAAATCCGAATACAAGGATGGATTCAAAGCCAGAATTGTTTTAAGCCTGAATACATAAAAGATCCTGCTGGTGGTAGGAAAGCCTATTTTGTCCCTCAGAGCAAGTTATGGCCGCCAGAAGCCTTTTGGTTTTTTTTTAATTCCAACGATCTTTCCTTATGAACCTTCGTCCGTACCAGCAAGAAGCAGTTGACAATTTAAGGGCAGCTTTTAGGAGTGCTTTTAGGGCGCCTGTGTTGCAATTACCAACTGGTGGTGGCAAAACTATAATTTTCTGTCATATAGCCCAAAGTGCAGCAGCAAAGGGTAACAATGTTTTAATTTTAGTTCACAGGCGTGAGTTAATAATTCAAACAAGTAAAGCATTAGCGAGGTTGGATCTTGCGCATGGCGTTATAGCCCCAGGGTACAAAAAAAATAACGCTGCCATACAAGTTGCGTCTGTTCAAACTTTAGTTAGAAGATTACACCTAATTGATTTTTATCCATCTTTAATTATTATCGACGAAGCACATCACGCAGTTGCATCTACTTGGGATAAGATATTATTACATTATGACAAAGCAAAATTATTAGGCGTTACGGCTACACCAGAAAGGCTGGACGGCAAAGGGCTTGAAGAACATTTTGATTTATTAGTAAAAGGCCCAACGGTGAAATTTTTAATACAAAATTCTTTTTTATCTAATTTAAAAGTATATACGTTGCCAATTGTTTTATCACGTAGCTTGATAAAAATAAAGAACAAAGATTTTGACCCTGAAGAATCCGCGCAAAGTTTAGAAGATGCTGGCATTAATGGCGATGCAATAACTGAGTACACCAAGAGATGTCCAAACAAACCAGCAATTGTATTTTGTTGCAACATAAGACATGCAAAACAAATGGCTGATAGGTTTATTAAAGCTGGGTATAAAGCAGCAGCTTTAGTATCTAAAGGCGTAGGACCTCTTGAGCGAGCGCAAATGATTGAAGATCTTGGTAATGGTAATTTAGATGTTATTACTAGTATTGACATTATTTCAGAGGGCACTGACATACCTGTTGTTACAACTGCAATATTATTACGCCCGACAGAATCTTTAACAATATATTTGCAGCAAGTTGGCAGGGTATTAAGGCCAGCACCTGATAAAGAATTTGCTTATATTATTGATTGTGTTGGTAATGTTCAAAAGCATGGGATGCCACAACAGGATAGAGATTGGTCACTGGAAGGAACACCTAAAAAAGATAAGTCACCACCTGTTTTTATATGCCAGAGTTGTTATGCTGCTTTTGAAAGGGAATCACTTAAATGGCCTGTAATTTGCCCGTATTGCGGGCATGAACATTGGCCAGCAGAAAAGCCAGAGGAGGAACCAGGCGTGGCGTTAAAAGTTGATTTAGTAGAAGTAGAAGAAAATGAAAATATAATTACACAACATGATAGAAAAAAACTTATTGCAAAAGCAACGTGTTTAGAAGATTTTATTGAAATTGGCAAGTTAATGGATTATAAACCTGGCTGGGCGCATATTGCATGGAAAGAACGAAAAGCAAAAATATCGCAAGCTGAATGGAAGCCGCCTTCTAAGCCAATAAAATATCGTAAGTTTAATATGTCTGAGATAATGAAGCAGGCTGGGATACCTGAACCACCATGGGGCAAATGACAAGTGAACAAACCATCCAGCAACATATCCGGCTTGCGTGTAGCAAGGGCAGTTGCCG
>CAIMTR010000119.1 GCA_903844415.1 uncultured Gammaproteobacteria bacterium | reverse complement strand
ATACATACCATCAACGGCTCCGGTCTTGCTGTAGGGCGTACTCTGGTTGCCGTGCTGGAAAACTATCAAAACGAGGATGGAAGTGTGATAGTGCCCGAAGTTCTCCAACCCTATATGAATGGTGCCAAGAGCATCCTCCAAGCCTGAATCTTAACCCATGGAATATCTACCGATTTTCCTACGTCTAATACAGCAACGAGTACTGGTTGTTGGCGGTGGGCAAGTAGCGCTTCGTAAAGTGCAAATGTTATTGCGGGCACAAGCACAAATAAGATTGGTGACACCCCAAATCCTGCCCGAATTGCAGGCCTTGTTACAAGACACTATCCATCAAATTGAACTGCGCGATTATATTGATGCAGATTTAGATACAATCAAACTTGTTGTCGCCGCTACTGATAATTCTGCTGTTAATGTTGCTGTGTGGCAGGCAGCAAGCGCGCGGAATATTCCCGTCAATGTGGTGGATCAACCTGAGCTTTGCAGTTTCATTTTCCCCTCTATTTTAGATCGATCGCCAGTGATTGTGGCAGTTTCCAGTGGTGGCAATGCGCCGGTACTGGCACGTTTGCTGCGGGCTCGACTAGAAACACTAATTCCATCTGCATATGGAGCACTGGCTATTTTGCTGGGAGAATATCGTTACCAAGTTAAACAAAAATATACTTCACTTACATATCGCATGCGCTTCTGGGAAAGTATCGTCAACGGCCCGGTGGCAGAAATGATGATGAGTGGGCAGAAAGCCAAAGCCGAAGAGTTGTTGCTGCAACAGTTGGAACAAGGACTCGACTCAAACAGGGGTGGAGAAGTTTATCTAGTGGGGGCTGGCCCCGGGGATCCTGATCTACTAACTTTTCGTGCCTTACGTTTGATGCAACAAGCAGACGTAGTGTTGTATGACCGTTTGGTGAGTCCGCAAATTTTAAACATGACAAGGCAAGATGCAGAAAAAATCCATGTTGGCAAACAACGCGCTAAGCACACCATGCCGCAGCAAGAAATCAGTAATTTGCTGGTGACTTTAGCCCGCCAGGGCAAACGCGTGTTAAGACTTAAAGGCGGTGACCCTTTTATTTTTGGGCGTGGCGGTGAAGAAATTGAAGAATTGGCGGCTGCCGGTATTCCCTTTCAGATAGTTCCTGGCATAACGGCTGCTTCTGGATGTTCTGCCTATGCAGGTATTCCTTTGACGCACCGAGATTATGCACAGTCAGTTCGTTTTGTGACCGGCCACTTGCGTGATGACTCTTGTGACCTCGACTGGTCACAACTGGTGCAGCCTGGCCAAACAGTGGTGTATTACATGGGCCTGCTGAGTTTGCCCGAAATTTGCAAGCAATTGATTTTGCATGGCCGCGATCCTCAAACTCCCATTGCACTGATTCAACAAGGCACCACCCCTCAACAAAAAGTATATACAGGCACCTTGCACTCAATGCCGGCACTTATTGCCAGCAAAGAGGTTAAGGCTCCCACTCTAATTATTGTCGGTGAGGTAGTCAGTTTGCATGACAAACTTTCTTGGCGGCAATGAAGCCTGATGTGGTTTGTGATCATCTAATAACGGAAAAAATGATAACCATACAACGTGCCAATGAGGCAGATGCCCAGCTAATTTTGGATTTCATTATAGAACTTGCTAAGTATGAAAAAGCACGTCATGAAGTTGTCTGCACAGTTGAGCAAATTCACCTAACGCTGTTTGGCCCTCACGCCAAAGCGCATTGTCTAATTTGCAGCATAAATGGTTTACCGGTTGGTTATGCTGTGTATTTTTTCAATTATTCAACTTGGCTAGGCCAAAACGGAATTTATCTCGAAGATGTTTATATAAGTCCAGTTCATCGGGGTTGTGGTGCTGGTAAAGCTCTACTGCAGCACATCGCGAGCATTGCAGTAGCAGAAAATTGTGGTCGCTTTGAATGGAGTGTACTGGACTGGAATACTCCAGCCATTGAATTTTATGAGGCACTAGGTGCCAAGCCCCAATCGGAATGGACAATCTATCGATTGAGTGGAGATGCTCTTGTTACTTTGGCAGCTATGCCGGCCTCACACCTAACAGAAATCTTATAAATACCATTTCATACACCAATACAAACAAACTTGTTTTAGTAAGAGTTAAAATCCAAATTAACGTATGGGTACGCTTTAAAGAGTTGTGCTCAGCCTTCTGGATACCAAAATTGCTTGTGACAGCCTTCGCAAGCAGCATCAATACCACCACCCACTTCACTGATAGCGTTAGGATCTTTTGCATCGATAGCCTTTATCGCCTGCATTGCTACGTCATGAAGTACTGTTACGTGTGCGGTCCACGCCTGCCAGTTGTCTTTTCGTAGAGCAGCCGTTTGGTCAGGAGTTAATTCCCCGAGAGGGGGTTGGGCTGGTGGAGGATTATTGCTGATAGGCATGCCTTCAATTAAGAGGAGATTGGTGGCTGCAGCAAGATTTACAGCGCTCCAACGTAACTGACTCCATGCTTCGTCTGTTTCAGGTTCGGTGGTCGATACACCATCAACAGTGACATCAACACTAACGGCATTCCAGAGAACTCCTGCCGCTGGCATGACAATAGATTCCATGATTTCAGCGAGACTTAAATCAGTGCTGAATTTTGGAGTTTGTGGACGCTGTTCCGCACCATGGGTTAACGATATAAAACTCATAACGCTAACAATACAAAAAAAAGCCAGTAAAAAAAATTTAAATTTTCTGAAACTAACACTTAAATATGCGCTGTTCATATTAACAATTCTCATTTTGATAGGCAGTAATCATTACTATCTCAGTTGGTTTTGATATAAGCCAATAATTTTTTCGTAAAAATATTTAAATCAAAGGTTCAAAATGTAGTGTGCAAACCACATTCCCGGTTTTCCAAAGCCTTGGTTGGATCATAATAACTATCTTCGTTGGGCAGATTATTTGCCACTAGATAATCACGCATTTGTACTTCAGTCCAATGGAAGAAGGGTGCAACTTTAAGTACACCCTTGGCATCCTGGGTAAATATGTCCAAAGATTGTCTGAATTCTGTTTGCTCTTTGCGCAAGGCTGTCAACCATATTTCAGGCTGGTGTAGCTGCATGGCACGGCGGAATGGTTCGAGTTTAAAGTCTTCAGTGAATTTCACATGAGTAGGTTCCGTGTAAAGTGGAATGCCCCCTAGAGCCGCTTCTTGCCTGGCAGCGGATATGCGCGGTGTAAAAACATCTACTTTTAGGTGCAATAAGTGAATAATTTTTTCTGCGCAACGATAGGTCGCCTTGGTGTTATAACCGGAGTCTGCCCAAATGATTTGTATATCAGGTTTGTGATTGCTGGTCATGTGGAGGATTACTGCTTCCATAGGGCCAAAATGGGTGGTGACAACAGCCTTGCCAGGTAAGCCCAGCGCAAAGGCTATGATTGCCTGAGGGCTTTGTGTCGCATATTCCTGATTAAGAGTGACAAAATTCATGGATTACTCCTGCATTATGATTTGTGTAGTTTACCGTAATTTGATGTCAGCTGATCAGTAACCAATAGTTCGATCACACAACTACATGAGTATAAAAGTTAATACCATTGATATGGAGTGAGGTACATGCATTTTGCAGAACTAGCACTAAAAATCATAAGCTGGGCAGATCATCTTTGTATAGAGGGGACTCTTAGTGTCATTCCCGCATAGTTTTACTAAAGATCACTGTTAAACTTGCTAATCAGAATTTAACGCAGATCTTGTTGGGCGCTGATGCTTGTTATAAATCGAAATGTTTCCATACCTAATTCTGAAATCGAATTACATGCCATTCGTTCTCAAGGTGCTGGCGGGCAAAACGTCAACAAGGTCTCGAGTGCTATTCATCTGCGTTTTGATGTTACCGGCTCATCTTTAACTGCTGCTATCAAGGATAGATTGCTAAAAAAGGCCGATCACCGCATTTCGAAGGAAGGTGTGATTGTTATTAAAGCCCAGATCCATCGTACTCAGGAAAAAAACCGGTTTGAAGCACTGCAGAGACTGGCAGAATTAATTAAATCTGCCTGCGTAATTCCTAGGTACAGAATTGCTACCAAACCATCTAAAGGTTCTGTGACAAAACGAATTGAAACCAAGAAAATAAAAGCAACCACCAAAAAGCTTCGCAGAAAAATCAGCGATGACTAGTCATGTCT
>CAIMTR010000118.1 GCA_903844415.1 uncultured Gammaproteobacteria bacterium | reverse complement strand
TGCCGCAGTTTCAGGGTAGAGCGGAGAGGGCCGAGCATGAACGGGACGCGCTGCTGGAGGAACTGATTGCGGCACGAGCCAAATGACTGCCCCCACCCTGAATAACACCGCTTACGAGGAAGGCATGGAGGCGAAGTCGATCCTTGACAACCCGTACTGGCGTGAATGGCCGAAGCCCTCAGATAAGAACGACGAACTGAAGGCGCGTCTGTTCGTGGACGGTTACGTTGCTGCCTTACGCGAGGGGAGCGATTAGATGTCTAACTGCGGCGAAAGCATAAGGGTAGTGCATCCTCTGTTCCAAGAGGAGGGAGGCGGTTCGACTCCGACCTCGCCGCTCCATTTTGAGATACGGAGTATTTCAAACTCCGCTGCCGAGCAATGGGTAAAGAAGTGGCACTACTCAGCAAGAATACCAACTGGGAAGAATATTTCCTATTGCCTGTATGCCGATCATTCACCTTATGCGGTGATCGTTTATGGCATAGGGGTAAACCCATACCAGGCTAAATTTCTCGGTGTAAGTAATGTTTTAGAGATAAAAAGGATGTGCCGATCTGAGCCAAGATTGGATGGATTTCCTTTGAGCAAATTTATTTCAATAACAAGCAAGATGGTGAAAAAGCAATTTAACTACGACTGTTTAGTGGCGTTCGCAGACCCGGAGCATGGGCATGAAGGAACCGTCTACAAAGCAGCGGGGTTTACTTTGCACGGGCTTACAAATGCTGAATGGCATCTTGAAGGATTAGATGGCGATATAAGGCACAGACGCTATGCCTTTCGTTACGCAAGAAGAAACGGCAAAACAGTTGCCGAAAGCAGGGAATTGCTTGGAATGAAACGGGTACAGACAAAACAAAAATATAGGTGGGTGCGTATGTTCCCGGTTATTCCTTCTAAAAAGAATCGTTGTTTAAAGGCCAATGACGAATCAATGGGCAGCATCTATGACGATGAAGAATCTCTTGAGTATTTCAACAGATTCATAGCTGGTGACAGGTGATGGCTGCTATTGCAAAGGGCGGCGCGTGAAACCGTGGCCCGATTGGGTGCTGTGGTTGATGTTTGTCCTGTGCCTGGTCGCCAGCGTTGGCATTGCTTTGTGTACATAAAGGACTTCCATGATTCTGCTAGGTGATACACCATACATCGAATGTTTTGTGCGAAACGAATTCCTGTTCAACGAAAAACGTGGGCATGGAGAATTTACGCCAGCGGTGGCCTTTGCGTTTCGCGCCGAGCCAGCCCGTGTACCCATGTTCCAGGTCATGCTTGACAGCGGCGCTCAATGGGCGCGAGTGCCGATCCACATGATTTGCAGCAAACCGTGCGACCCGCTGCCGGTAGAGCAGTCTTGCTGGTGGGACAGTTACGGGTACGAATTCACCGTGATCGCGCTGCCGTTCCTGAAAAACCATGCGGTCACCGCGCTGGGCCGGGACGGGCAGATCCGCAAGGGTAACTACCTGTTTACCGTGGATTGGATGCAGACGGGCTGGAGCGAAACGCCAGACCAGCACAAAAACCATCACATCATCGCACTAGAGTCGGGGCCGTGGATTGCGTACCCGAACAATCGGCTGGTTTGGCACGACCTGTCATGGATCACACCAGCACCCAACAAAGAATGGCAGACTCCGACCCGCAGTTACTCAGTTGAAGGTTTGATTTGACGTTGCGGGATCTGCTCCTATCACCCGTTTCGTCTTGCGGCTGGCTTGCACAGGTCAGCCGCTTTTTTTTACCTAATTTTAGATCACCAATGACAAAACGAAAATCGCCTGTAGAGATAATGCCTCTCCCCTCATGGCTTGCGCCGCCTAAACTTCCCTCTGCTGATTGCAATCAAGTAACGATCATTCGCCAAGGAATCAACACGACGGATCAGATCGAGAAGAAATACCAACGTGCTCGAGTTGCGCTCAGGATGCGGAAGCTATGAACAAGAACCCGCTACCAAAGCTCTGCGGTTCCTGCCAGATAAACCCCGGCGTGAAGCTGGTTCCGAAAGGACGGGGCGGCAGGATCAAGACCTGGCGCTGTCTGGGATGCCTAACCCGGCGCCAGCCTAGTTGGATCAGCGGGAAATAGCCTCGTGCCGGTCTTGTCGATAATCAGCGCCATCTTGCGGG
>CAIMTR010000117.1 GCA_903844415.1 uncultured Gammaproteobacteria bacterium | reverse complement strand
GTCGCGGGTTCGAACCCCGTCGGCCACCCCAAATAATGCCCTTAAATACAATTACTTAGATATTTGAAGTGGTTTTTTTACACCGGTTTTACTCCGGTTATGTCTTCCCCAAATTTTTTAGCTCAAACTGGTATAGCGCAATTTCAATTGCGTATATAACTGATGTTGAAAATCTCCAGCTTCACTGCTCAGACTTCCCATAATCTCTACTAGATGTTCATTGTCTTCACGTCCACCCCACAATTTGCGGTAAGTGCCTTCTTTGTAGCCATGATCCTGGCGAAAAAAGTTCAACACGTTTTTGCCCACATACTGGCAATAAAGTCCCTGCCAATCCATGTTGCAATCTGCTAATAAAGCGTTAAACAACGGAATACTGATACGCCGAGAAACAGCCAACCCAATACTGAGCTCAAGTTTGCTTACTAAATCCAGTTCAGCGATAACCCAGGGTTTTTCATCAAAGGTGATGGTTGTTGCAACAGCACTATTAAGTAATGCGTGCATGGCAAGTAAATGATCACCGGCATTGACTAGCAATATATGTGACAGAGTAAAGTGCCAGATATCCACTAACTCCATTTGCAATTGCTCAAGATCACACTGCTGTTTTTTCCACCACTTCCAGCCGCGGTGCTCCATCGCTTCCGCCCCTTCAACAACAACAGCACGCAGATAGGGGTAAGCTGCATTGATCCAGTCTGGATTTATTTTGGCATTCATTTGTGCTTGCAGGGTCAACATTGTCTCAGCCTGGATACGGGATAACACTGGTTAACTCCTAGGAATTTTAGGTTTGGAAGGGTTGTTGCTGCTTTAATGCATGATGAATAGTTGCTGACAGCGATTAAAACTCTACGCTCATTATGGCACGGCAGAGCATACGCCGTTGTGTGTATTGATCATTCATATTTGGATATGTCATCTACATGCAAATGGGTTGTTGGTACACCCCAGACACGCTCTAATAAGCGGACATCATTTTTTATGAGTAGTTTCAATTCCCGGTGGCCCAACGCGCTGTAAAATTCGTGAATATTTTGCAGTTCACCGAGAATCATTTGCACCTGTGCAGGAGTGCTCTTGGTAGCATTTCTGAACTGATCGGCTATGGCCGCAGTTCGATAAAGTGCTTGTAGGTAAAAGTCGAATGTATGGTGCTGTTCGAGGCAGATCTTTATTAACAGTCGCAATATGATGGCCGCTTGCTGAATTGCTTGCATGCGGGGAAAGTGCGATTCACAGAGTTGCAGAGCGTCAGCGTACATCCCACGTCCACGTAAGGATTTAACTTGCAACAACCAGGTTTCGGAATTTCGGGCAGTAACTATGGAGTTCTTCTCGGTTGGAGGGGGGCTTAGGAAACCCGCTAACTGATTTCTGCCAATAGCAGGCAATGGCGCAGTACGATCAGCAGTGTCTTGGGTACGTCGTAATTCGTTTTTACGCAGCAACCGAGTCACTAGAACGATAACAACCATCAACAGAAGAAAGAAAAGCAATGACAACATGGGCATCAGTTGTAGCAAAATGGAGTTATATTCTAACAACGACACATGGAAGGGTCGACCGCCTATCCACATTTCTAAAACCGTTTGGATCAATCTATCTTAGAATTTTTGGCGCTTTTGCCGAAGCCAGACTATGTTAAGTATAGGCAAATGGAAGTGCCTACTCCCGGGAGTAACCGACTGGTTTCTGTTTAAAAATGCAGAACCTCTCACTGAACAGGCAGTGCGCGCTGCCTGTTTTTTTTCTGTCTAGGCACGACTGCCTTGCTTAATTTTGCTATGCTGTATTCTTGTATTAATGACAGCAATACAGGCACTTTAGCTCAGTCATGACCCTCGCTATTTCCATCAAAGATCTGCATAAAACCTACGACAACGGCCTTCAAGCCCTCAACGGCATCAGTCTTGATGTCAAACAAGGTGATTTCTTTGCTTTGTTAGGCGCCAATGGCGCGGGCAAGTCCACCACTATTGGAGTTATTTCCACACTGGTGCGCAAAACGTCTGGTACTGTCGAGGTGTTTGGCAAGAATGTGGATACCAACAGTTATGTAACCAAATTGGATTTGGGCGTAGTTCCCCAAGAAGTCAATTTCAATTTGTTCGAAAAAGTCTTCGATATTGTGGTTACCCAAGGGGGTTACTACGGTATGCCAACCAAACTTGCCAAGGAAAGAGCAGAAATATATTTAAAACAACTGGGTCTTTGGGAAAAACACAATCAGCAAGCTAGGGTGTTGTCTGGGGGGTATGAAGCGCAGACTCTTGATTGCACGAGCTCTT
>CAIMTR010000116.1 GCA_903844415.1 uncultured Gammaproteobacteria bacterium | reverse complement strand
CTTGCTGGCGCTGTCGGGCGACAAGGTAGACAACATCCCTGGAATACCCGGTGTGGGCTATACCACTGCGGCTAAAATTCTACAAAAATATACTAACATCGACAGCATACTCGCTAACGTGGATGCAATCGCCGATATGAAATTTCGTGGTGCCAGTCGCGTGCAAGCCCTGGTGTCAAAACATCGTCACCTCTTGCCACTCAACCTCTTACTCACCACAGTAGTGACAGACATGGAATTTTCCGAAATTCTCAATGTCAGTTGGAACGGCATTGATCCTTTAGCTTTTAGTGAATGGGCAGAGCAAATGGCCATCAAGGGAGCCGTGCAACAACGATGGATGGGTTTTCAACAGTAGCAGCTTGTTCTTAAGCTTTATTAGCAACATTTGACCCGGTATAGTCTCGCCCTTTTCAACACTAGTGCATTATTTTATGATCGACAAACCAAATCCTCTGCGTGACAAATTGCCGCTCCCTTTGATGGCTGCCATCGCTGCTTTGCCTCCGCTGGCTATAGACATGTATTTGCCCGCCATCCCGCAAATTGCAAACGACCTAAGCACACAAATCAGTACCGTCCAGAACTCACTCAGTATTTTTCTGGTGGGATTTGGTTTGGGTATGTTGATGTTTGGCCCCTTCTCAGATCGATTTGGCCGGAGGCCATTGGCTTTATTCGGGTTGACTGGTTTTGCAGTTTCCAGTTTATTGCTTACTTTCAGCAGCACCGCCACGGCATTTTTGTTGTGCCGATTACTGCAGGGATTTCTTGGCAGTGCAGCATCGGTGGTGATCCCTGCCATGATCCGGGATTGTTATGGCAAAGACACGGCCAAGGGCATGTCGGCAGTGACCATGATCATGCTCGTTGCTCCTCTAGTTGCACCTCTAATGGGCTCATTGTTGCTCTACTTTACATCCTGGGAAGGGATCTTTGCAGCCTTGACTGTGTATCCCTTGCTTGTGTTATTGCTAGCCTGGAAATTTTTACCCGAATCCAAACCAAAAGATGACCATGGGCAACGACTCACCATGCTCGGAAATTACCTTATCATCCTCGGCAATCACAAAATTTATCTGGATTTACTGTGTTTCATGCTGTCCGCCTTGGCTTTTTTCACATATCTGACTTCTGTTTCCTTTGTTTACATCACATATTACGGCGTGAGCGAAACATTATTCGGGGTCTTGTTTGCGTGTTCTGCTGGGGCACTGATTCTTGTCAACTACATCAACGTAAGAGTGGTTTCACATGTAGGGCCTCGCCGCATGATGCATATTGGTTTGGCGCTGGGTATAGTCTTTTCCTTGTTGCTACTTGCAACAACATTGCTTGAGCTAGGGTTCATCCTGACCGTCGCCAGTTTCGTGTGTATCGTGGGCAGTCTTGGTATTGCGGCGGTGAATGCCGATGCATTAATTCTGCTTGAGTTTCCGCGGCAGGCAAGTTCTGCATCTGCAGTTACCGGCACTCTGCGTTTTGGTTGTGGTGCGCTGGCTGGTCCAATTCTGGCTTGGTGCTACGACGGTACTCCTTTACCTGTAGCGATCTTGTTGCTGTGTGCGTTACTGGGAGCGGGCTTAATGCAAGTGCTGCGAAAAATTCTGCACTCAACTAATTAAGGACACTCTACTGGTGAATGTCTTTTTGCTTGGGAGCATTTTAAGTTCGGTGCCCGAACCTACATATACTGCCTGTAAACTTTGGTTCTGCATGCGCAATCACCTAGCCCGCAACCAAAATTGCTAATTTGCGAAGATGTCTTTAAAGAATCTTCGTGATTAATCGCCTGGCTTCCACCCTGCTGTTATCGGATAACGTCTATCGCGGCCAAAACCACGTTTGCTGATACGAACTCCTATGGGTGCCTGACGCCGTTTATACTCATTGCGATCCACCAAGCAAATTACCTTTTCTACTGTGGCGAGATCAAAACCCTGCGCACAGATTGCTTGCGCGCTTAGATCTTCTTCAATATAAAGTTCGAGAATACGATCGAGTACTGGATAAGGGGGCAAGCTGTCTGCATCCAGTTGACCAGGAGCAAGTTCTGCAGTGGGTGGACGCTCAATCACTCGCTGCGGTATCACAGGTTGCCCACCTAACCCGTTGCGATAACGTGCCAAGGCATAAACATACATCTTGGGTACATCTTTTAACACATCAAAACCGCCAGCCATGTCACCATACAGTGTGGAATAACCAACAGCCATTTCACTTTTGTTGCCAGTGGTCAGCACTAGCATGCCCTTTTTATTGGATATTGCCATCAACAACACACCTCTACAGCGTGCTTGTAAATTTTGTTCGGCCAGATCCACAGCGGTGCCGGCAAATTCATCAGCCAATGCCGTCATAAAACCAGCATAGAGATCACCTATAGGAATAATCCTGAAATCCACGCCCAGTTGCTGCGCTTGTGTTGTGGCATCATCAATACTCATCTGCGCAGTGTAGGCAAAAGGCATCATGATGGCATGTACACAGTCTTTGCCTAGAGCATCCACCGCCAGCGCCAACGTGAGCGCTGAATCAATTCCACCAGATAATCCCAATATCACTTTGTGAAAATGATTTTTGCGGACATAGTCACGCAAACCCAACAGCAGTGCTGCGTATAATTGCGCTTCACTACTGAGCACAACGCTCTGCTCTCCAGGTCGCAGCGTCAAAGGATTACCCATATCCAACCTGACAGGTAGTAACTGTTCCTTGAAATGTGCCAATTGCACTTGTACGGCACCATAGGCATCAACTGCCATAGACCCGCCATCAAATACCAGTTCATCTTGACCGCCCACTTGGTTGACATACACGATGGGCATCTCACCTTGTATTGCTCTTTGTTGCAATATCGACTTGCGTTCACGCGTTTTATCTACGTGAAAAGGTGATCCATTAATATTGATCATCAGTTTTGCACCAGCATCACGTGCCTGATCCATGGGTTTGTTTTTCCAAAGATCTTCACAAATGGTGAATGCAACAGGAATACCGGCAATGTTGATCACCAGCGGTTTATGCCCCTTTTTAAAATAACGCTTCTCATCAAATACCTGATAATTTGGCAAACATTGCTTGCAGTAAGTACCAATAACCACCCCATCCTTGATGACCGCCAACATGTTATACAAATGTCCATCAATGCGGCCAGGATAGCCAATAACCAAACACACCGGGAACTTTTCTGCACATAGAGCCTGTAGCGCTTGTGCGATCCTGATATCTAGACTCGGGCGCAGTAATAAATCTTCTGGCGGATAAGCGGTTAGCACCAGTTCCGGAAATACCACTATATCTGGAGCAAATTGTGAGATCGCAATTTTACTGTTATGAATTACCAGCTGGGTGTTGCCATGAATGTCTCCAACCAGCGGATTAATCTGAGCCATAACAATGGTG
>CAIMTR010000115.1 GCA_903844415.1 uncultured Gammaproteobacteria bacterium | reverse complement strand
TCCCGCCAGAGGTTTCAAGAGCCCTAGCCGCCGACAAAAATTATACGTACATGGCACCATTGTTGCCAAACAATAGCGTCATAACCGAGAACGCTGCGATGCGGGGTGGCGACGCTGGCAATGCTATTTCGTTAAGTATGGCAATCTGCGGTCCGGGTAAGGGTCCTCAACTGCATGCTCATGCAAAAACCTGCGAATCATTTTTTTGTCTAAATGGCCGTTTTTCCATTTCATGGGGAGATAAGGGCCAGCATGCGACGGTGCTCGAACCTTTGGATTTCATCGCTATTCCTCCTGGCGTGGTTCGTACTTTTATGAATATTTCTGACGACCCCGAAGCGCGCTTGCTGGTTATCATTCAGGGTGATCGGAATGACTTTGGTGACGTGTATTTCGTACCTGAAGTCGCTGAAATGCTAATGGCTCAATTTGGTAATGACATCAAAGCGAAATTGGAAGCAACTGGACGTCGCTTTACCGCTGGTGTTGCTGAATAGGAGCAGGTTAGTCAAGTGACCGAGGCATTACTTATGCGCTGCTTGACGCTGACCTTTTTGGTATTTTTTGCCGTAGTGAAACCTTTGACAGTTGATGCTCAGACATTTCCTTCAAAGCCAGTGAAAATTATCGTCCCATTTGCAGCTGGTGGATTGACTGACTCTCTATCTCGATCGGTGGGCGAGCTACTGAGCACCCAAATTGGGCAGCCGGTGTTGGTGGATAACCGTCCTGGCGCTGCAGGTCATATTGCTGCTGAATTGGTTGCCAAAGGCCCAGCTGATGGCTATCAAATTGTTCTACTGGGATCGGGTCATGCTGGGGGCGCAGTTTATAGCTCTGACCCAATACGCTATGACCTGTTAAAGGACTTCACTACTATCGGCATGCTCGGCTTTTCACCAAGCCTTTTGATTGCTCGGAAATCACTGAATATACATAACTTCGCTGAACTGGTTTCTGCGGCCAAAGCAAAGCCAGGCCAGCTTTCTTTTGCAGGCGTTCAGAACTACACAGGTGAATATCTCGAGTCAATGGCCGGTATAGACTTGAACCTAATTCTCTATCGAGGAGCGGCACAAGCTACCAACGATTTGCTGGGCGAACGGGTCGATTTGATGGTGGGTACGGTATCTGACATGCTCCAGTTGATGCAGAGTGGAAAATTCAATGCAATCGCTTTAAATAGTCCTCAACGCGTGCCGCAATTACCTGGCATTGCACCAGTAGCAGAGACAATTCCAGGTTATCGTGGAGGGCAGTGGTATGGCCTTTTTGTACCTTCTCGCACACCTGCTCCGGTAGTTGTCAAACTTCGCGCTGCCCTTGAACGTGCGGTTAAGAGTGACGGCTATCCAAACACCATGGCTAAGTTAAGTATGTTGTCACCCGAGCGAAATGTTGAACAATTCGAATTGGAAGTGAAGGGAACACTTGAGTCTTATCAAAATGCAAAGAAATTGGGAAAGCCATGAGTACTTTTTCAGTGAATTCTTCAATGGTAAAAATGATGAAAGCCGTCCGCATAGAAACTACTGGTGGACCTGAGGTCCTGCAGATAGTAGATGTTCCGAGGCCAATTGCCGGCCCTGGCGAAGTTCTTGTTCGAAATAGTGCGATTGGTGTTGGAATGCCCGATATGTTGGTACGACGGGGGGTGTATGCCTGGATGCCTAAGCTACCAGCTGTCATTGGTATTGAGAGTGCTGGCGTAATTGAATCGATTGGTGATGGTGTGACTGAATTTCAGACAGGACAAAAAGTGTACATCAATGCCCGTGATTTACCCGAACGTTCCGGAGGATACGCAGCATATAGAGTAGCGCCAGCAAACGCAGTCCATGCTTTGTCTTCTCATGTTGACCTACAACAAGCCGCAGCGCTTGGTAACTATCAAGTAGCCGAATCATTGCTTCGAATGTGCTCGGCATTTCCTGCGCCCAGAAGCGTAGCGATTTTTGGCGCAGCGGGTGGAGTGGGTAGTGCCGCAATTCAGCTAGCAAAAGCTCGTGGTTGGTTAGTAATAGGGATTGCAGGCTCGATAGATAAATGTGCTTTTGCTTTGAATCAGGGTGCGCATCATTCTGTCAACTACCGCGAGCATGATGTTGTCGATGCTATTCGCAAGTTGTCTAGCGGAGGCGTAGATCTTATTCTTGACATTGCCTCAGGCGACTCTGTGCCTGATCTTTTTGCTGCACTTAATCCGTTTGGGATAGTTGTCTCATATGGTTTTCTTGAAGGTG
>CAIMTR010000114.1 GCA_903844415.1 uncultured Gammaproteobacteria bacterium | reverse complement strand
GAATGGTTTTAAGAATCCAATCGGTGATGTTATCGCTGGGATTGAGCATAACCAGTTTGGCCTTGTTCTCGGAACCGCCACCTTTAGCAGCCACCGTGATCTCCACCTTATCGCCCAATACCAGGCGGGTGTGAATCACCGCTGGTGTATTGTCTTTGGTGTTTTTTCTGGCACCCGCAGGATCACTCAGAATGGAAGCACGCAATATATTGTCCGGGTTGCTATAAGCACGCCTCACACCTTCGTTGATCATATCTTCCAAGCTCAGACTACCCTGCCATTGCACCTGCATACCCACAGTGACAAACACGTTGACGATGCCGGTATCCTGACAGATGGGACGCTTGCCCTCTGCACACATACGCGAATTAATCAGAATTTGGGCCATTGCATCTTTGGCGGCTTTCGACTCTTCCCTTTCGTAAGCTCGGTGCAGGGCCTGGATAAAATCGAGGGGGTGAAAATAGGAAATATATTGCAAGGCATCAGCGACGCTCTGAATTACATCTTCCTGGCGAATGATTGTCATGGGTTTAGCACTCTTGTAAAACAGGTGCAGCGTTAGGCGGCCTGCGGGTATTGGGATAGAATCAAGATCAAATTCTAACACGTAGTTGGGAGGCCCAGTGCTCCCGGAGCTGGACATGAAAGCGCGTTATTTGGTGTTTTTTTTATGGCTGATATTGCCGCTGCCTGCATTTGCACAAGACACCTTCACCATACTATTTCTGGGTGACTCCTTGACTGAAGGTTACGGTCTGGAGGAAGGCGAATCTTTTCCCGATATGCTTTCTGATCGGTACGCAGCAGAAGGTCGCAAAAACCTCAAAATAATCAATGCCGGCATCAGTGGCTCCACTTCTGCAAGTGCCCTTACTCGCTTGCAGTGGTACATCCGCGCCCAACCCGATTTACTGGTTCTTTCACTTGGCGCTAACGATGGTTTACGCGGACTCAGTGTGGACGCATTAAAAGCCAATCTGATCAAGACAATCGAATTTGCTCAGAGCATGGATGTTAAAGTTGTGCTAACCGGCATGTTGATTCCCCCCAATTACGGGCCAGATTACACCAGTGCCTTCGCCCAGGTTTTTCCTGACCTTGCGGCGCAATACCAATTAACCTTTCTCCCTTTTTTACTGGCAGGGGTAGCAGGCATCACCGAACTGAATCAGGGCGATGGTATTCACCCTAATCTCGAAGGCACCAAAATTGTGGCAGACACCTTGTATAACTTTTTGCAGCCATTGCTACCTTAAGTGTTGCCGTAATTAGCTGTGAGCCAGCCATGTCCCTGCTCAAATAAAAAAACCTAACAGACAAGACATATTTACCAGGCTAACAACACCATGATTTTAGAAATTAACAAACTTTGCAAAACCTTCCAGACAACTGCAAACCACGAACCGGTAGAAGTGCTCAAGGATCTAAATCTGCAGATGGAACTGGGTGATACATTGGCTATTCTAGGGCAGTCTGGCAGTGGCAAATCAACTCTGCTGACGCTGCTGGCCGGGCTAGACGGACCTACATCAGGATCAATTGTGCTCAACGAGCAAAACATGCAAAAGCTGAGCGAAGAACAACTGTCGAAATTCCGCGCGCAAAACATCGGGATTATTTTTCAACAATTTCACTTGATGTCACATTTGACAGCACTGGAAAACGTATCCTTGCCACTGGATCTATTCAAAGATAAAGCAGCTATCGCCAAGGCCAATTCCGCGCTGGAACAAGTAGGTCTCGCCAAACGCAAGGATCACTTTCCACATCAGTTGAGCGGGGGTGAATGTCAGCGTGTTGCCATTGCCCGAGCCATGGTGGTGCGCCCTGCCATACTGCTGGCCGACGAGCCCACGGGTAATTTGGACAGTACAACCGGTGCTTATGTAACCGACATGATTTTTGATCTAGTCAAAGAACATCATATGACAATGTTATTTGTCACTCATAATGAACAACTTGCCAAACGTTGTGGACGCGAAAAACGTTTGCAAGGCGGGAGATTTTTATAATGCTGTGGCTGCAACTCGCCTGGAAGGAAATCACCAACAACTTCAAATTCAGTATGTTTTTTGTGCTCAACTTGGGCATCGGCCTTATTGGTTTTATTGCACTGGATTCATTTCAACACTCCATCGACCAGCATTTGCAGAATAATTCCAAAGCCATTCTCACTGCTGATGTGCAGATTTCTTCACGGTTCCCCCTAACTACTGTCGAAACCGGACTCGCGGAAAATATTCTCAATACCGATTTCGAAGCGACCGATCAAATCTCCTTCATGTCGATGGTGGCGGGTAATGGCAATTCGCGCATGACACAAATCATGGCGATTCAAGCCAGCTTCCCTCAATACGGCGACATTATTTTGCAACAAGCGGGTTCGGTGTCGCAGAGTAATGCCCGCGCAGAACTCATCGCTAACAATCAAATATGGGTAGCTCTTGATTTGATGATTCTGCTTGATCTGGAGATTGGTGACACATTGAAAATCGGCACTCAGAATTTCACTATCGCTGACGTGATTTTAGAAGATCCAAGCAGCACAATTTCGGTGATGACGAGTTTCCCCGCTATCTACATGGGCATCGAACAGGCAGAAAGCACCGGCCTCATCCAGCTTGGCAGTCGTATCACTTATTCACGTTTTTATAAATTACCTGCTGGTTACCCTGTTGCTGATCTGGAAGATATTTTTGAAGAACAGGAACAAGCAGTATTCCGCGACACACGCCGTATCACCATGACCACCCACGAAGAAGAAAGCGAAGATTTGGGGCGAATTCTTGGCTATATGAATGACTACCTCGGACTAATTGCACTAATTGCACTGTTTCTAGCCGGTGTAGGGGCGGCTTATCTGTTCCGCACTTTTTTTACCAGTAGATTCAAAGATATGGCAATCTTAATGTGCTTGGGAGGAACACCTACACAAGCTTATCAAATGACCCTCGTGCAAATCGTAATGCTGGGTAGTATCAGCGCAGTATTGGCAAGCACGATTGCCTATTTTTCCTTGCCACTGCTGCCACTGCTATTTGAAGGATTTTTACCGCGTGGCTTCAGCAATGAGATGGAAATATCTTCCCTTGTACTGGCTTTATTCATGGGAACTTTGGGCAGCATAATTTGTTGCCTGCCCATACTCTCCAAAATTTACGATCTCAACCCGATTGGTTTGTTTCATGAAAAAGTACAACCCAGTGTGGTGACCGCTCACTGGCGCAGACATGTATCTTCTTATGCACCCATCCTAATTGTGTTCTGGGGACTTGCTATATGGCAGTCGAGTTCCTTCCTGATTGGCAGCATTTTTATCGGGGGTTTCCTCACCGCTATTTTTATTCTTGGTGCTATTGCATGGTTCATCCTGCGTGCTTGTGGTGTATTTTCCAGCGTTGCTAATGTCACACAAAAGTTGGCGCTACGTAATCTCAATCGCAATCGGCTAGGTGCAATATCATGTTTTCTCGCCATTGGTCTTGGCTCGCTATTGATCAATCTTATTCCACAAATCCAAAAGGGTTTGCAGGAAGAAATCACCCAGCCCACCGATTATTCCATGCCCGATTTTTTCATGTTCGACATCCAGCCGGAACAAGTAGACCCCTTGCAAAATTTATTGGCCACACGAGGCTATGAAGTCAGTTTCATGTCGCCCCAAGTACGAGCGCGACTGGATGCAATCAACGATGTGGTTATTGATGCCGTGGAAGAGAGCCCAGATGAACAGATGTTGCGTCGGCGCATGTACAACCTTACCTATCAAACCGAACTTAAAAATTCGGAAACACTAGTGGATGGCGAAGTATGGACCGGTGCTTGGGATTTTTCTTCACCCGACTTGCCAGGAATTTCCGTTGAAGAAGGTTTTGCTGACAGGATGGAGCTGGAAATCGGCGATACTATGAGCTTTGATGTGCAAAGTGTTCCTGTGACTGGACGCATCATGAATACCCGCAAAGTAGACTGGAACAGTTTTCAACCTAATTTCTTTGTATCTTTTCAGCCTGGGGTGCTCGACCCAGCGCCCACGACTTTTGTTGCCGCCATTGGCAAAGTGGCAGCAGCAGATCGCCTCGCAGTTCAGAACAGCATTGTCAGCGAGCTTCCCAATGTCTCCGTCATTAACGTCCAGCAGATAGTGGCACGGGTGCTGGACATAACTAACCAGATCAGCTGGGCCATTACCGTGATGGCTTACCTTTCCATATTTGCAGGTCTGGTAGTGTTATTTTCAATAGCCCGTTACGAAGTTAAATCCCGTTTCTGGGAAATCAACCTGCTGAAAATTCTCGGCGCCAATTTTAATGATGTGCAAGCTATTGTGCAGATTGAGTTTGGTATTCTGGGATTTTTTGCCGCTTTATCAGGT
Organism: uncultured Gammaproteobacteria bacterium; assembly: GCA_903844415.1. Taxonomy (GTDB): domain Bacteria; phylum Pseudomonadota; class Gammaproteobacteria; order Pseudomonadales; family Pseudohongiellaceae; genus CAILUG01. The sequence goes on along the minus strand of CAIMTR010000114.1, from coordinate 402 downwards.
GTGCTGCTGAGCCTGGCTATGTCGTACAGCATTTCGTATTTTATTTTCGACAGCCTGTGGAGTTTCTCATTTGGCATGACCAGCTTCAGCATCGTTGCCATAAGTGTGCTAAGTGTTGCCACGGCACTAATGGCTACACGTTCAGTGCTCAAGCAGAAACCATTGGAGTTACTGCGGGCAGTGTAAGCTGCCTATGCATATACAAAAATACTTTCGTAGAGAAAATTTCGAAGAAGAACTACCCTTACGAATATATATTTATCAGCATTTTTGCAAGGCAGTTTGCAAAGTCTTACGACTACTGGACGGCAACAACAAATGCAAAAAATCATAAAAATATTCACGTAAAAAACTGTCCCTTCGCAACGCTAGATAAGTTGTACTTGCTGGAAACAAATGACT
>CAIMTR010000113.1 GCA_903844415.1 uncultured Gammaproteobacteria bacterium | reverse complement strand
GCTTTTAACGCACAAGGAGATGTATCGAAGCCATTTTAAAAACGGAACCAGCAATTCCTATTCCAGCGTAAAGGAGAAACAACATGATACGCATCATAAAAGCAGCAGTATTGGCATTGGCAATGCTGATGGTAATAACAGTGGGATATAGAGCAACAATTTACAAGCTCGATAATCTCAAACAAGCTCAGTTGGACGCTAGTCCAATCACAGCTAAAATGAGACAAACACAACTGGATTGTTTAGCTCGTAATATATACCACGAAGCAGGCGGCGAACCTTTTGAAGGTAAGGTAGCGGTTGCACAGGTAACAATCAACAGAGCAGCCAGCGGACAATTTCCTGGAGACATCTGCCGAGTTGTTTATCAAAAGAACATAGTGTATGAACGTGTACTTTGCCAATTCAGTTGGTATTGCGAACAAGCCAGTGTCAAGAAACCAATGAATGGCCCAGTCTATACAGAAAGTATGGAAGTGGCAAAAAAAGTTCTATTAGAAGGATTCCGATTAGCATCCATCAAAGATGCACTTTATTTCCACGGTGATTATATAAATCCAGGATGGAAACGAGAACGAGTGGCCCATGTTGGCCGACATATTTTTTACAAATAAGGATACAAAATGAACACAGAAAAAATTACCAAGGGAATTCGCGATTTGTTTGACTTGAATCTATGGGTTCAAACTGTTAAAGAACATGCACCTCGCATCAGTGCAGAAACAATGGGTTGGATTGCTGTGATTCTGTTGCACTTGGCCACAATTCCCACTATGATAGCAATACTCACGGGTTTAACTGAAAAGATGCCACCAGTTGATTTGGTGTTGTTCAGCTGGGCAGGCCTGTTTTGCTTTTTCTTAAAAGCAGCTATTCAAAAGGATTTTTTAAACATTGTAACGATTGGATTGGGGTTCTTTGTGCAAGCTGCTATGCTGGCATTAATTGTATTCAAGTGATTAGCGGATAAATATTAGATAATTAAGGAGCACCTAAAATGCCATCAGGATTTCAAAACGACACAAATCAACTACAAGCTGAAATGTACAGAGTGATTATCACTATGAGTAATACAACATATTACCCAACCGCAGACGGCGCAGACAACGGCGGCGTTACACCAAGTTCAGCAGACAGCTTTGCTACATTGCCAACCACCCTGGCCAAAGGCAAGGCCCGTGCTAGAGGAAACATGCGTTTCCGTAATGTAGTCAATCGCTTGACAGGGTTAGCCGATTGCCAAATTCGCGACCTCACTGTTACAGAAGCCAACGGCGATGCACAAGCAACCAGTTTGGCATTCACTGTTGCCTATGAGCGTCCTGCGTTTATTGCACTGACAGGAACAGCCGTTGGATCAACCACAGTTGGCAACGATATTGCCAATGCAGCGATGGATTCAACAGCCAAGGTAATTGCCAATGCCGTAGCAACTGGCATTCGTGATGTCACAACTGTGGATCATACTCGTGTGTATGACGGCACAGAAGCACAGGATACCGAACAAGCTATCACAATTACAACAACTGGAATGACAGCTAGCCAGACTTTGGGAACTGTATCTGTGGCAATTATTGATGAATCAACTTTATTTGATTGAAATAATTAAATGATATTAGCTTGGTTGTTACTCCTTACTGGTCTCACCATTTCAGCGGTCGCAATTTACTACTCAGTAGTAGGTTTGACCGCTATCTTTTCAGCGGCTGTGATTCCTATTATTGTAATGGGATCT
>CAIMTR010000112.1 GCA_903844415.1 uncultured Gammaproteobacteria bacterium | reverse complement strand
CCTTACCCTGGCGAGTTTGGCCAACGGTTATATGACTCTGTTTCTAAGCCAGCTTGGCGGGCTTGGTTAGACCATCAAACCATGTTACTCAACGAACGTCGTCTTAATATGTTAGACCCAGATGCTCGCAAATATTTAAAAAACCAGTGTGAAAACTTCTTCTTTGGTGAAGCTGTTGATCAGCCCGAAGGCTATACACCACGAATATGACAGGTCTCAGGGCCTGTAGTTTAATGGTAAAACGGCGGATTTATATCCCGTAAGCAACAGATAATTGGTTCATCTCGGTTCAATTCCGGGCAGGCCTACCAAACTCTATATAAATAACTGTAGCAAACTTCACCAACAGTTGGTGACGTTTCACACTTACTTTATTTAGGAGAACTACTATGTTAATCAAACAAGACGGAAAACTAATCAGCTCAGCTGAAATGTGGGCAGCCTGCGAAGCTTGGGAAAAGACTTTAAAAGCTGAACTAGAGATCGAATGCGCTGAATTGCGTGTGGCCAATCGTGCGTCTGCACCAGGCGCAGACGGTGTTAGAACTGCTCCTTGGAGTGAAGCACAAGAAGCACGTTGGGGCGATTTCTTCGGTGCATTTACCACTGCGGCTGGCATCACCATCGAAGCAGTTGAGCACCCAGCAGTTCAATAATTTACGATAATTAAACATTAATTTATCCCCTTGTAAGTCCATGATTTACAAGGGGTTTTTCTTGGCTGAAATTCCGCATTTTTCGGTTGACATTTGGTTGAATTTGTGGTATAATACACACATGAACAAAACAAACGAACTATTACAATGGGCCGGAGCAGGCTTTATTGTTGCAGGACACACCTTAAATGCCGTGGGTCCCAGCATGCATCCCTGGAATATTGTTACATTTTCCATTGGTACCATAGCATTTTTGGCTTGGGCCGTCCGTGTTGCAAATAAGCCACAGGCCATGGTCAATATTGTATCATTAACCATAGGGCTAGTAGGGTTATATAAAGCATTTGGTTGACATTGGCACCAAAGGGCTTTATAATACTAACATCAACTGCAAAAAAGGCATGTATGCAAGCTAGAGAACTCAACACCCAAGAAGCTCCAACTAAATGGTTTGCGGCCATGGATGCCCAGCGTCGCAACACCAACAACAAGAGTCACTTTCCGCAGACCATTCAAAATCAAATCACTCGCATGCTCACAGTCATGGACATGGTCTATTCAGCCAAAGGCGTTTACGAAGCCTACGGCAAAAAAGGTGTGTCAATCAAGATTGACGGTGCAGTGGTCAAGGATCGTAAGAATCTCATGGCACTGGAACAAGAGTGGACTACCAAAGGCTTTGTCAAAAAAATAAGCCCACAAGGCGTCATTTATCGGTTGACAGCCTAATCAAAAGACGTTATAGTACTAACATCAACTGCAAAAAAGGACTCGGACATGAAAGCATTAGAAAACTTCGTAGCCCAGAAGAACCACTGGAACAGTTTCTTCAAAGGAACTCAGTTCAGTCTTGACAGCGCCACGGATCGTCAGACACTGGCAGACATGATTGACAATGCACTGAGTCCAGAGAACTTGACCTGCGATGGCGAACTGCCCCGTGCAGAAGTCAATCGTCGCTACAAGGAATTGATGACTGCGGCCAAGCAACTCAAGAAGCTGGACCCCAGTGTCAAGTTTTATGAATACGAATCCGAAATTGCCTAAGGAGAGAATGATGGAAAAAGTAGTACGTAACGGCAAGGTTGCCGTGCTGGTGTCCCCCGGCTTTGGTGCTGGGTGGTATACTTGGAATCGGGAACACCCCGAGTGCCTCTATGATGCCGACGTGGTGGCTTGGGTAGAAGGCGGCAAGGAAGGTCCCATGCCCGACCTTGACGACAAGTATGGCTGGTCTGGCTTCTTTGACGGCGGCGGCCGAGATCTGATCATCTACTGGATTGACCAGGGAGAGCAGTTCCGAGTTGACGAGTACGACGGTTCCGAATCGTTGGTATTTTCATCAGAAGAGAAGTGGATAACGGCGTAATGAAATTTTGGCTCATCATATTCTTTTTTACTCCAGGGAGTGGAGAGTTT
>CAIMTR010000111.1 GCA_903844415.1 uncultured Gammaproteobacteria bacterium | reverse complement strand
TCTTTACCTATCGACCTTCCTGCACATAAACGTTACGCTTGCCATACTGCAACTTACACTGATTCGGTCACGCCCCGGCTCGGGCACATTCCAATGCTTTTGCATGTTGCGGATCCATACACTTCCAATCATTAAAACTAGTTCTGAACCATGACCGCTCGCACCGATGCAGACCACCCAGTTATGTCGCACTTTTTCAGAAATTATCTGAGATTGATTAAATTTCGCCTATTATCGTTAGTGCTTGTTTCAACTTGCATGGGCTTTTACATCTCCAACAATTCCCTTTCTTCAATATCGGTACTTTTATACGCACTGATAGGCATTACCTTGGTGGGTGGCGGTGCCAACTCCTTGAACCAATGGAAGGAGCGTGATGCAGACGCCCTAATGTTACGCACGAGGAACCGCCCCTTACCTGCACAACGTCTTACACCTGACAATGCTTTAGGGTTTGGAATCCTGATTTCCTGTTGCGGTTTTGTTGCCCTTGGCTATTACGTAAACAGCCTGACTTTGGTGTTAAGCTTTCTATCCTGGGCCATCTACCTTTTTGTATACACTCCCCTCAAAACCAGAACCGTTCTCAATACTTGGATTGGAGCAGTACCTGGGGCCATTCCTGCTGTGCTTGGCGCTACAGCAGCAAGCGGCACATTAGAAATCTCTGCACTGGCACTTTTTCTAACTCTATATGTCTGGCAAATGCCTCATTTCTTTGCGATTTCCTGGATCTATCGGGATGATTATTTACGCGGCGGATTCAAGATGTTGTCGTGGGATGACGACCATGGAGCAACAACCGCTCTCCACATTCTTGCGCACTCTATTTTATTGATCCCCATAAGCACTGGGCTTTTTTGGTCTGGCGACTCTGGTGTGGTTTATTTATTTGCGGCCATTGGTAGTGGTTTTGTCTTTTTGTATTTCGCCCTCCAGTTTTATTTAAACACTTCCAAAATCACCGCCAAAAAATTGTTTCATTATTCCATTTTGTATCTCCCTTTGTTATTCGCATCCATCATCCTCGATCACATGCTGGCAACCGCGTAATCTTAAATGGCTACTACCAAAGCACAAGTTGGTATATTTGAAATTCGTTGGAACTGGCTCGTTGCTATTTGTGTAATGCTGACGATTAGTGGAATGATTCGTCTAGGGATTTGGCAATTGGACCGCGCCGCCGAAAAAATTTCCCAACAACAATCCTATGCAGAATCTGGCTTGCAAGAAGCTACCCCAATCAATGAAATCCCGGTGGCCGGTATTGAATTTGATTTAATACAACATCAAAATCGTAATGTTGTGCTCCAAGGACACTACATCAACGATCAATCTATCTTCCTGATTTATCAGACTTATGAAGACCAGATCGGGTACGAGATTGTGACTCCATTCAAACCTGATGGCATGGATTCTATTGTGCTGGTGAGTCGTGGCTGGAGCGCGTCGAGCACTTATGAAGCGTTGCTAGCAACCACACCCCAAATAACAGGCCAACATAAATTACTAGGTCAAATTTATGTTCCCACTATCAAGGAAGCAAGCAAGACTGGCACTATTAAAGAACTCAAGTGGCCTTTATTGATCCGATATCTCAATACTACAGAACTTGCGCCGCATTTCTCCTTACCGCTGTTCCCTTATGTAGTCCGACTCGCTGCAGGGCAACCCGGCACCCTTATTAGGCATTGGCCAACCGTTAGCGCAGAAACCGGTCGCAATTTTTCCTATGCGCTGCAATGGTTCGCAATGGCAATTGCAGTATCGATTGTAAGCTTGGTACTGAGCAGCAATATTTTGAAAATAATCTCAGGAAATAAAGCAACTTGAGTTTTGGAACCATTTAAGAAGCAGGAAGCTTGCTTGTACAGCAGTGTTCAAACAAAATCAGCAATGCAGTGATCTATCTATTCAACTCAATCGTATTGCGGAGAAAGAAATGCAAGACAAGCACAACAGCCCTTATAAAATAGACCCACTAGATGACAACAGTGACGCGGATGCTTTTGCAGCATTAGGCGCATTACTGATACTCGCGGCTGCCATTATTTTCTATCTTACGCATTGACACTTTTCAGCTTTGGCATATACCAAAGCATGAACAGCTGGCGGCCTATCTCGACAGATCCGTGTAGACCAAAGTCACAAACTGCTCAGCAGTAATTGCGCCTGTGGCACGTGCCGCATCAAACTCAGCGGCAAGTTTCAGAGCCAATACTTCTGACAATGCCTTCCCTTGGGCTATAAACGTTTGAATGCGTCCACTTACCGCTTCAAACATTTCCAGTTGCTGCTGGATTTCCGCAAAGCTCACCGCCGGCCCCAAATGCCCTGCTATGATTTTTAGTGTCTTGATTAGCTCATGACATAACCAACCACAGCAATGAAATGGTCAAAGCGCCTAGAAAGGACTTAAGAGTGATATTTTTCATCTGCATTTGTCCTTTGACATCGAATAGGTTTGGCGGCAGCAACAATACAACCCTAAGCCGTACCCACGAGCGCTAGAGCTTGAATACTTTTTCAGCAACCGACTGATAGAACATTTTTTTTGTGGCATCCGACATATCCATATTATCGAGGTCGATAACTTCCTGCGAAGAATACTGATAAGGATAATCCATTGCATACATGACCCTATCAACACCAATTACCTGTTGTGCAAATTTGATTGCTGGTTCCCACGCTACACCGCTATTGGTGAAGTACACATTGTCCCGCAAATAATCGCTTACTTTTTTCTGTAGCGGCTTCATACTTTCGTAACGGGCAGCACGTACGCCAGCATTGTGCATGTAGTCGAGCCGATACATCCAATAAGGCAGTGCTTCACCCATATGACCAACAACCATTTGTAATGCAGGAAAGCGATCAAACACCCCAGCCGTGATGATGCGCAGTAAATGCAAGCCGGTTTCCACACCAAAACCAAAAATGGCGCCATCGAGGCCGGCTTCCAGCATTGGCCCAATCATATTTTTTGGCGGTGTATTAGGATGCAAATAAATCGGCATATGCAAAGTTTGAGCTGCTTCAAATATAGGCCAGAATTTTTTATCAGACAGATATTCACCATGTGTGTGTGAATTAATGATGATGCCCTTGAATCCTAACTTTACACAACGCTGGATTTCTTGTGCTGCAAGTTCAGGTGCTTGTGGCGCAACTGCAATCATGCCGGTAAAACGCGTTGGATGCTTTTGCACAGCGGTATGCAACATATCGTTGCTGTCTTGTGCGAGCGCAACCGCAGTAGCCCGATCAAAGACCTGAACGCCAGGTGAAGTCAGGGCAATGATTTGATGATCAATACCAGTGGCATCCATGTCTGCAATCCGAATTAAATCCAGATCTGCCAGCTTTTCCCGAATGGCAACCGGGCGTGGTGCCATGGACATTAAATAGAAACCCCACAAACTGTCGAAACCCGGATCATCCAGAGTTCTGCTCTCGTAAAGCTTGCGGTACATCTGCAGCATCTCGGGCGGAGCATACGCTTCTTCAGTAGCTATACGCTTGTATTTGGGATTGAGTGGGATTTTTACTGTTTCTGACATGAGAATTACCTAGCACTGATGGAATGTAACGAAAAGGGAGTAAAACAGGAAAAGTCTTTGTGCTCAATACATAAGCAACCATGCTAACTCGCTAACAGCAAGCAGTAATTATTTTGCTCGTTCGCCCCTTTTAAGAGATCATGGGTTCTGTGCATATAACACGCCCTGCCATTGATTAACCCTCTGGTAATTGACATATCCAGCCCAGCACGTCAGGAGATTCCGCCGTGACAACAACCGACAACCTTTACCCCGAATTAAAACTCTTTATCGATGGGGAATGGATTTCCAAAGGTTCACGCAACAGTGAACCTGTATTCAATCCCGCCACTGGTGAAGTGTTGGGAGAACTACCCCACGCTACATTAGCTGATTTGGATCGAGCTTTGGCTGCTGCCGATAGGGGCTTCAAGGTGTGGCGCAAATTGCTACCGGAGAAGCGTGGCGAAATATTACGCAAAGCAGCGCAGCTGCTTAATTCGTGGGCCGATCAAGTTACTAAAGTAGCCACTATGGAATCAGGTAAACCACTAACCCAATCACGCATTGAATTACACATGGCAACCGAAGTATTGGAGTGGTACGCCGAAGAAGGCCGCCGTGCTTATGGTCGTGTATTAACACAACGACAGCCAGGTTCCCGCATGCTGGTTGTTAAAGAGCCCATTGGCCCCGTTGCAGCCTTTACGCCGTGGAATTTTCCGCAAGGCAATCCAGCACGTAAACTCGGTGCCGCGTTGGGGGCTGGTTGTTCCTGTGTTATCAAGCCTGCGGAAGATACACCTGCTTCCGCCCTTTTGATTGCCAAAGCGTTGCAGGAAGCCGGCGTACCTGATGGCGTGGTTAACGTGGTATTTGGTGTACCTGCCGAAGTATGTCCGTACATTTTACGTTCCAAGGTTATCCGCAAATTAACCTTTACTGGCTCCATTCCGATTGGCAAAGAACTGATGAAAATATGCGCCGAAAATATGCTACGTACCACCATGGAACTAGGTGGTCACGCACCTGTGCTAGTGTTTGAAGATGCCAATCTCGAAACCACACTAGACATGAGTGTGACTGCCAAATACCGCAATGGCGGACAGGTATGTGTGTCACCCACCCGTTATTTTGTGCACGAATCGCTTTATGAAAAATTCGTATCGGGTTTTACCGCACGTGTGAACAAAATGAAAATAGGCAACCCCTTGGACGAAACAAATCAAATGGGGCCGATGATTCATTTGCGCCGACGTGACGCTGTAAATACGTTGGTGCAAGACGCAGTCGCCAACGGTGCCACATTAAACACTGGTGGCGAAGCAGTTACTGGCCCAGGCTTCTTTTATAAGCCCACCGTACTTTCCAATGTGCCAGATTCGGCTCGCATTATGCATGAAGAACCCTTTGGGCCAGTCGCGCTTATAAATTCCTTCCGCGATTTTGACGAAGTAATTAGCAAGGCTAATTGCTTGCCATATGGTTTGGCAGCATTTGCTTTTACCGATTCTGCTAAACGCGTAAAACTGCTTGGCGAACAGTTGGAAGCTGGCATGATCGGCATTAACAGTTATGCAATATCGATCGCAGATTCACCTTTTGGCGGAATCAAACAAAGTGGTCATGGCAGTGAGGAAGGTATCGAAGGTCTGGAAGCCTGTTTGGTTACCAAATTTATTAGCGAAGTATGAACCGAATGGCATGGACCTAATCTATGGTCATTCAGTTACAGGCCTTAAACCAGTTATAACTCACCGTGATTCCGGCACAGTCCAGAATGACGAACTACTGTTAATTTCCCACCAGGAGTAAGCCATGCAGTTTGTAGTAACCGCTACTGATTTTACTGATGCCGATGCGCTCGATCGCCGCATGGCCAACCGCGCAGCACATCTTGCTGGTGTCAAAGTAATGATCGCAAATGGAGCTTTTCTCAGCGGTGGCGCCATGCTTGATGACAGCGGCAAGATGGTGGGGTCAACCTTGCATCTGGAGTTTCCAGATCGCACCAGCCTCGAAAAACAGCTGCAAGCAGATCCTTACATAAGAGGCAAAGTGTGGGAGCACATCCACATCATGTCTGCAAGACTAGTAGCGTTGAAATAAAGTGAGCCCTGTGGAGCGAATTTAAATGAATAGCACACAAACTTTATTTATTAAAATGATTCAATGTCTGAGTCTTTGTCTTATTTGTGGCATCTTGGCATTCCCGCCCAATCTTTATGCCCAAAATTCTCAAGCTTTTTATCAGCAACTAATCACCAGCTATGTCAACAAAATAGAAAACATCTACGACGGCACATGGGCCTATACCTACAAAATTGATGACAAACTGGAACAGGAAAGTATCACGCGACGTATCGACCCTGGGTTAGACTTTTTAGAAAGTGACACTTTGTTGGCAATCAATGGCAAATCTCCATCAGTCGACCGCCTCGCTGCGCATCAAAAACGCATGCAAAGACGTCTACAACGCCGCCTACGTAACTCAAACAACAGTAATCTTAATAATCGGGAACCCTTGAGCGCAGAGGAAAGCCGTCGACGTTATCTGGAAGAAGATGGCAATGAAAAAGAACGATTCCTAGCGATGCTGATTGCCGAAAGTATTATGCTGGTAAAACAAGAGGGGCCTTTGCTCTATCTGGATTTCAAAGCTGAAGAGCCAGAGCGAGAAGCGATTTATACACATCTGCAAGGATCATTAATCCTAGATACAGAAAACGAATATATCAAAGAATTACAAGTGCGAAGCATCAATCCTTTTTCACCATTTTTTATATCTAGGATTGAAGATGGTTATTTATCCGTGCGTTTTACTCTGGTAAACGGCAAACCCATGCAACAGTCAATGAACTGGCGTTTATCGGGTCAGCTATTTCTGGTTAGGAATATGGATGCTGAGCAAGAAGTGGAATGGACTGATTTTTCAAAAGTGCCAAACTGACACAATGACTCTTGAAAGTATAAATTTCCAATCTACCCAATCTTATTAGCGTAAACCCGCATTGAAAGTCACCCGTTTTTTTATCAAGTGCCTGTTAGATTAGATAATGCCGTGATTTTTTATTAAGCAAGTTAGTGCCCGCCATCGTTCAGCTTGAATTTATTTTGCTGATCCTGAGTACTTTCCTGTTGGTGAAAAAGCTTCCATTGAGCATAAGGCATTCCGTAGATAAGTTCCCGCGCCTGTTCGTAACTCAAAGTTTCGCCTAAGTCTG